>JAGSHP010000407.1 GCA_029855925.1 Candidatus Thorarchaeota archaeon
GTCCAGGCAACATAGAGAGGCGGCTGCGGATTTGTCAAGATCCACTTCTCCCAGAGTGCAAGAATGTCTTGACGATGAGGGGGAGGCATTTCTCGTATGACCTTCCTTATCTTGTCGTCGATTTCTGAAGTAATCATGGTATGCACCTGAATCCCAACATTTACAGTACATAGTACAGTAACAGACGCTATTAAAGATATATACAGCGCACTGATTCACCGATTTTTCGATGCTCCAGTCGAAAAATAAGGGGAAGACCCCTCATCGGGACTTGGACAGTTCCTTCTGCCAAGACTTGATGTCATCCCGAAGCTTCGAGATATCAGCAGGGTTGATGGGGTCAACTCGGCCGTAGGTCTTGAGAATCCGGACCCAGCGTTGCATCTTGACAACAAGATTGCTGCTGCCACCACGTTCCTCAAAAAGTGTCGCGGTCTCGCGTATCTTGTCTGCCAGGTCACTGGCAATCATGCCGTCACGAATCTGTGAGTCAAGTGTATCAAGAAGCGAACTGAGAGAAGACACCTTTGCCTTTTCCTCCACGGAGGAAGTGGGACGAGCGGATGAAGCCGCGGCTGCAGCCTTTGCAGACATTGTCTGTACTGCGCCCATTAACTCATCAAGCTTCTCACTGTTGGCGGCTACGGCAAGCGCAAGGTCAGAAATCTTCTCGTCAAGCCCGGTTGTTCGGGTCATCACTTCAATCATCTTATTGAGCATCTCTGTCATGCGTGTGAGTGCTCCATTGATCTCCGTGAGCTTGGCACGAACATAGGTATCATCCTCAGCCATCTAAATCATTCTCCTATCTGGTCACAGTCTGTGACACTCTCAAGAGGCAGATGCGATGCAATCACATAAAGTTTCTGTGCGTTTCCAAATTGCTTGGTTACGATTCTGTCCACATCTGAAGACTATTATATAGACATACAGTAGTCGTCTTCGCCGAACAAGACCTGTCGAGGAGGTATCATAACTGTACGTCATCAATTACAAGCAGCGCGAAGAGGTTGTGGTTGATCTACCAGGCAGCGAAAAGACGAAGATGCGATGGTTGATTGGCAAGAACACAGGAGCCAGAACCTACGCAATGAGAATCTTCGAGATAGCACCAGGGGGCAAGATCCCGTTACATCATCACCCTGAGGAGCATGAGATCTTCGTCCTCCAAGGACAGGCAACACTCCTGAGCGAGAATGGAACAAAGATTGGCAAGAAGGATGATGTCATCTTCATTCCTCCGAATGAGCCACACGGTTATGACAACACTGAGGGAAAGGAACCATTTAGATTCATTTGCGTAATCCCTCTCCTCGAGCACTCATAGTTGCGACCGACCGTGAAGACCATTGGAGTGAGTTGATTGAATCTCAGTGACAAGAAGCTGTGGATATTTGACGTGGACAATACTCTGGTTCACGAGATCGAAGACCCGGTTGTCTATGAGGATGCGAAGTCACTGGTTGATGAATTGCGTAAGAGAGGAAAGACTCTCGCAGTCCTGACCAACACTGGACGACTCTCTGCACACCAGATTCATACCACCCTGGAGCGAGCGGGCTTTCCCTTCGAGGAGAGTAAGGTCTTCAGTGCGGGCGCTGCGGCAGCCGCCTACATCCACAATCGCAGTCCTGGAGCCAGATGTTTTGTCATCAGTGAGGGAGGCGCTCGGGACGACTTCATTGCACGAGGACTGGAGGTCGTCAACAATCCACCAGTCGACTATGTTGCTGTGGGCGCGGACAGAGGAATGACTTTCCAAGAACTCAATTTTGCAGCCAAAATGCTGCATGGCGGTGCGAAGCTGGTATGCATAAGTGGGAGCAGGGACTACCCTGGAAAGTACCTTGGCGTGAGAGACATCTTCATCGGTGAGCTCTCCATTGTCAAGGCTCTCGAGGATGCCACTGGCGTGAAGGCCACCATTGTGGGAAAACCTCTTCCAGAGATCTGCGAGGAAACGGTCAGAACACTGGGCTTCGCTCCATCAGAAGCCGTCATCGTGGGGGACAACCCGAACTCTGACATTGCAGGTGGCAACGCAGCAGGACTCACAACAGTCCTGATAAGACGAGACCCCAACAAGATTGTCCCATTCGAGGCGGGGGGCCTTGATACGACTCCGACCCTCACAGTCGCCAGCCTTGAAGAAGTAATCGACCTGCTCTAGTCAGTGGCAACACCTAAACGATATGATGACGACAGTATCATGAGAGAGAGATGTCATCAGACCTCGGAAAAGACCTCATCGCGTTCGATGTCAGTAGGGAAGGGCTCTCCATCGGAGTGGTACGACTAGACCAGCTCACGGTAGGAGAGAGCAGCAGAGAATTCGGAGAGTTCGAGCAGTCCATATTTCGTCAGATACGCGAGCGATGGACACCAGCCGACATCGCCACAGACCCAATGTTCAGGTCCTACCGGGACCTCTACTGGTCCTTTGGCATGGATCCCACCAAGCTGCGAGTGTCAAGCGAGGCTCTGGTCAGGCGCGTTCTAAATGGACACAACCTGTGGCGGGTCAATGATGTTGTCGATGTGATCAACTTGGCATCGGCGTATCACGGCATACCAATTGGGCTTATCGATGAAGGAACGTTGGATGGTTCGCTCACCGTAAGAGTGGCAAGACGCGGAGAGAAGTTCAGGCGCATTGGTGGAAAGGAATACATCTGCCGGGGACGCGAGATCGTCTTGGCGGACCAGTCAAAGATTGTGTGCTTTGGTTTCGCAACACACGACTCAGACCATACGAAGGTGACTCCCAGATCCAGAAGTGTCTTGGTCCTCCTGTATGGCGCACCTTCGGTCTCTGCCTCGGTCATGGACGCAGCGATGAAGAGGACTGTTGCAATGATCTCACAGTGGCTGAAGTGCAGAGTGGGCCAGCCGAGGCGATACGTCTCGCCCCGGTGACCTTCGATCAGAACTCCAGCAGAGGCTCACCAAGAACA
>JAGSHP010000105.1 GCA_029855925.1 Candidatus Thorarchaeota archaeon
ACCGTTGCAGATTTAGTGGATCATGGATTCTTCGAGGGAAACGAGGATCTTGCGGACATTCCAGGTATCGGCTACTTTGCTGATGGAGAACCAAGAATCACTCGTCCTCGCCCACTGCTATCACCTCAGGAGTTGAACCGCTTCAGACCATCCACTGTGAGAGTGATGGACTATCCAGCGTATCAGGCGAGCCGAGTGTATGTGGAGGTACTCCGCGGATGTTCCAATTTCTGGAGACCCAGAATCCAGTTGCCCAACGGCCACATGTGCAATGACTGTGGCAACTGTTACTCTGACGACTTTGAGAGGCGCATCTATTGCCCGGAGGAGATCCCTCCAGGCTGTGGGTTCTGCAGTGTCCCAGCAACCTGGGGCGCGCCACGCTCGCGAGACAAGAGCGCAATTGTTGACGAGATTAGAGAACTCCTGGACCTCGAGGTCCACAGAATAATATTGGAGGCACCGGACTTTCTCGACTATCAACGCGGTTCCGACCCGCTCACTGACCCATGCACACCAGAGGCGAACCTTAAGGCAATCGAATCACTACTCGCCGACATCGTCAGCCTTCCTCAGTTTCAAGAGGGGACTGCCCATCTTGCCATCGAGAACATGAAAGCATGCCTGTTCACCGATGAGGTCGCTCAGAGCATTACCAAGTTCATTCCAGATACCTCGCCGAACATTGGATTGGAGTCTGGCTCGTTGGAACACACTAGGCTGATAGGTAAGAGCGGAACACCTCTTGATGTTCTTAGGGCGGTCAAGACTGCACGCAAGTTCAATCTGAAACCTTACGTCTACATGATCTACGGGATGCCTGGCGAGTCCCCCGAGACCGTCAGCGAGTCCATACGGCTGATGCAACAACTCAACAAGGCGGGCGTGGAGAGAATAATCCTCTATGGGTTTCAACCGCTTCCGGGCTCGGCTTTTGCGGATTTCCCACCAGCAAGATATAGCGACCCTCTTGGTCAACGGTTGAGAGATGCAGCAGAAAAGATCAATCGAGAGAGAAAAAAGCAATACCTGGGCACCGTTATCAGGGGTATTGCTGCGGAACCGTCACTTACGCACAAGCACTACACGATGGTCTATCCCTTGAGCGAGGGACCAATCATGACGGTGCCGGGCGGATACTCTGCGGGGACGATCTTGGATGTCCGAATAACCAAGGTCCTGAGCGCAGGCCTGCTTCTTGGAGAGGTCGTCAGGTGAAGAGCATCGCGATACGCAAAGCTTCATATGCCTAAGAAATGGAGAAAGGTCTCGGTGGTCCATCAATGACGTATATCTGCCATTTCTGTCATGCTGAAGTTCAAAAAGAGGATTTGAACCAGCTTCCAGGAGTCAAATGCCCTCACTGCGGAGGAAGAATACTCTACAAGATTAGACCTCCTGTAGTCAAGAGAGTCAAGGGAGTATGATATTATCTGCACCACCTTCCACCAAGGTGGTCATAGCACTCTTCTTCTGATAGCATATCAGCCTTTGAAGACAAGATAGGCTGCAGCGATAAGAGAGGCAATAAATAATATCAGGAACAGTATTGAGAGTAGTTTCTTTCGCATTGCATATCTCATTGTGTGTCCGCCTCGCCAACTAGTATCTTCCCAAGCCTTCTAAGCTCATCTATTCCTCGGATCTCATGATCGAAGAGTGGCACCTCTGTGATATGAAGGTCATGGTACAAGTCTCTGATGTCTTTGAGGTTTGCCTGTTGCATTCGTCTTCGACTCGTGCAGAAGGGGCAAGAGGGATTTTCAGGGACAAGTTGGTTGACAATGATATTACTGACCGGGATGCTCCACTTGTTGAGGCTTGAGAGTAGTCGCTGAGTTTCAAAGACTGCCATCGCCTCAGGAATCATGACCACGACAAACTGTGTGAGTTTTTCATCTGCGAGGGCTATACTTGCAGCGCGTATCTTCTCTTTGGTCTGTTGCAGCATCTTCCATGAGTCATCCTCATCGGGCATGCCACCACCTAGGAATGCCTTGAAACCTGACATCATAGAACTGATACGTTGTCTGAGTGTTAGCATCTTACCAAGCCAACTGTCTAATAGGTCGGGCAGCTCGAGAAGCTTGAGCGTGTGGCCGGTCGGGGCAGTGTCAAAGACGACTCTATCGAAGTTGGGATCGCCAATGAACTCAAGCATTTTTCCAAATGCCATTGCCTCATCAGACCCGGGAGGGGCCATGCTATCCAGACCACCCATCAGCTGGGAAGCCATCTCAACCTCGGGACCCTGCATCTGACCAAGATTCTCTTGAAACTCCTTCATGCCCTTCTCTGTATTGATCTCCATGCCCCACAGATTCTCAATCCCCTCGATTTTGATGACATCTCCTCCAGAGAGGTTCTGATCAACGCTGTCGCTTAGACTGTGAGCGGGGTCTGTTGAGATTACTAACGTGCGAAGACCATATTCGGCAGAGAGAACAGCAATGGCTCCGGCGCAACTTGTCTTACCAACACCGCCCTTGCCACCGGAGAGAATGAACTTGATACTCTCGTCATAGATTATATCCCTGAGATTCATTGTCAACACAAGAAGGCAATACGTTTACTCTTTTAATGCTTCGATATAGTGGAATATGCAGTTCTAATTATTAAGACCTTTAAGGACTTGCAATCTCACATTATTAGACAGCTCTGAAAGCTGAGAAGGATGAACTAGATGTCATTTCCGCAGGTTACTTTATCTGCACAGGAGTTTCCCGCCTCCATCCTCAGTATGCTCCAGATTGAAGCCCCAGACCGATTGGCACCACCAAGCAAGGAGCTCGTCAATCGTTTCAATCCCCGTGCCATAGTCATGATAGTAATTGACAATTTCGGGCTCTTCGAGGCAGTTGTCTATAAACCTGAATTCATCATCAAGAAACTTGAGCTGCTCGCGATACTGGAGACCCCAGACCCGTACGCCGTCCCGTTCATTCGTTCGTTGTTACGTGGTCCTGCATTTCATCTGGTTGATTATGTGTCACAGTACGGCAAATTTGTCCGGGTCATCTGTAGAGATGATGACATGGAAACCTTTGGGTTTGATCCAGGGTACACGATACCAACACGTGATGACATGACCTCTTATATCGAGGCAACAAGGTACATCTTCAAGAGCGAACTGATGTTTGTCCACTTCTTGGACTTTGAGAGCCTCTATGCTCAATATGGTCATCATACACCGCCAGAGAAGCTACTGTCTAAGATCGTAAAGAGAGCCGATAACTGGATTAAGGTATTATATCGTCAGTCCCGAAATGGAACGCTCTTTGTGGTATTGGGAAATCACGGTCGCCATCCGATGCCACTCAATTACGAGGGAAAACTGGCAGAGTGGCGAAAGGCAAACTCGCCCATCGCCATCATGTTTCAAAAACGTGAGGACTCCTCAGAATAAGGCAGGAACTCCAAATGCAATCGCAATGATTCCTATCACAATGCACAGCTTCCAGAATTCAATTCTCCGTGCCAAGCGAAGCAGGCCTTCCATTGAGGCAAGCCCCACAACGAATACAATGGCCTCCATGATCAGAAGCTCGCCAATAGGTATCGTGATTGAAGCAGCCTCACCAGTCACAACATCCAGAGCCACTGCAGCCAATACGGCGGGGACGCTCATCAAGAAACTAAACCATAGGGCCTTCTCTTTGTCTACGCGCTGCATGAGCAGAGCAGAGATTGTGACACCGGATCTGCTCAGACCTGGGAGAATTGAGAGCCCCTGTACAAGACCCGTGATTCCTGCCTTCTTCGCATCGAGCTCTTCGACTTCCAAGGCGCCATCAGGATTCCTTCGTGCAGGTAAGTAGAGAATGACTGCTGTAAGGAGCAACATACCACCGACAAACATGTTGATCAGCTCACCATGAAAGGTTGTCACACTGCCCTTCAAGAAGAAGTAGAGCGGAATTCCCGCCACTGCTGTTGCAAGCGTTGCAATCAGGAGGAGCTTGAATAGCTGACGGTCCTTGACCAGTATGATTCTCACAAAGTCACGAGGATAACGAACAATAACGGCAAGAGCTGTACCAAGATGTAGCCAAATGACAACCGAGACCAAAGATGCGGGTGGCACAGAGCTGAAATTATATAC
>JAGSHP010000283.1 GCA_029855925.1 Candidatus Thorarchaeota archaeon
CAGGAAGTACCCGATTTAAAAGCTGTGGTTCGAGTGATTTCTCAAGAAGTTTTGTATAAACGAGTGATTGACTCGATTTCGCTGTTCGTTACATCTATATTCAGCAATAAATAACGGAAGAAGCGGGTATTTCAAGTGAGAAGGACAAACAGATTCTACCTTAAGGCATTCCTATACTTCGGAGGTGCTTTGATAATCATTCTTGGCGGCGTCATCATCGTCATGGCTCCATACAACTACATTGGGGTCAACATTGGTGCGGGCGGAAGTGTGGGCTTCAGAGTTGTTGATGATCCCAACTACTATCATCAGATGGAAGTCTCAGTCACGGTAAAGCCTGCCAACGTCAGTGTCGTGCGAGTTGACTTCACAATCGTCCGCAACGAAACGCTTGAAGCAAGAACGCTCAACATGACGTTAACAGATCCCGATGACGTTGTGCCAGGAACCAATCCCAAGGCACTCATCCATAGAGCGACAATTGATGTGGAGCCCGGTAACTACACCATCTATGTTGATCATATTGAGGGTGCGGACTGGTTCGACCTGTCTCTCGATCAATTGTCCAACAAGAGGACATTCGTTGCAATCGGAGCTGCAATGAACATCGGAGGCTTGATCATGGGAACTGTCGGGTACTTGATCAGTGGAAGCATGTTTGCCTCTAATGACGTGATTCTTGAATGGGGGTACGACGAGGAACAGGATTCCTATCAAGCCTAACAGTTTCCTGCTGGCAGTTTCTGCGAACAGGTCGAGTAACAAGAGCATTGGTGTTAACGACAACCTGTGTAGAATAATGTACACAAAATAATGTGTACATAACAATGTATATATGCACATGTTGGGGAGACAGGGTGATAACAATGCCCTTCCCCAACATGTCAGACGAGCCAATTCGTGTGAGCCTACCAGAGGCAATTCAGCGTGTTCTATCTGTGCTCAGAGAGACCTCAACAGCATCAATCGCCTCTCTGTCACGTGCAACTGGACTGGACCGTCGAACGGTGACAAAGGTAATTGATGTCATTATGGAAGTCCAAAGCAACCTACAGAACCTCGAGCTTGCAAAACTAAAGGATGGGAAGCGGTATATCATTCGACTGCAGGAGCGCACAGAGCAGGCAAGAGCTCTCTTTGACTCTGTGCGTAGAAGACTTGGACGTACAAGGAAGGAATAGACATGAGTCGGGCTAGGGGCTTGGCTCTCACGCTTGTATTTGCAGGCAGTGGCATTGTGACAAGCTATTATCTATGGACCACATACGGTACGATCGTGGCATATCAGGTGTTAGCGACGCTTGTGATCGCAGCAGTTGGAGAACACATGGTATCAAACCAAGGTTATTATTATTATTCAGAACGGAACGGGGTATTCATCGGCAACGTGCCGCTGTGGATCCCGTTCATGTGGGTGTTTGAGGTCCAGTTCTCATTGATCTGCGCAATGATGGGAGGACTCTCTGGTCTTGCAGCTGCAGTCGGGTCTGGAGTTGTCGCATCTCTCATCGACTTCACTTTTCTCGAGCCAGTCATGGCCCGAATGCAACGGTACTGGGTGTGGCAATCAGTGAAGGACGGCTATTTCAGTTTCCTGCCACGAGACCTCCATCGATTCACTGCGCCCCCGGGAAACTACATCACATGGTTCCTATTCCCGGTGATGATGAACATGCTGCTAGTCCTACTGAGCACAATATGAGCGAGTGTTACCTGGGATATGCGTGCGTTGTACACAGCCTCATGAACAAGTTTGCCCACGCAGAATATGATGTGAAATGGACGCTGACAAGTTCAAGAGCCTGCTCAAGGACAAGATCGTATGCGACTTTAGAGGATATCCCATTGGGAAGGTCAAGAAGCTATGGATGGATGAGGCCGAGGGACCCTTTGTCGTGGTCGAGCGAGAGGGAACCTTCTCTTGGGAGACGAGCTGGGAGGCAATTCCTCTACGAGCCATTGATACCGTTCG
>JAGSHP010000176.1 GCA_029855925.1 Candidatus Thorarchaeota archaeon
TCGGGACACTGCGGTCGAGATTGTAGATCTTCTGGAACAGTTGGATGATGCGCGTGTCAGCAGGTTCGTTGGCCAGAGCTCGCGAAGTCTGGACAAGGGATTCAGTCAAAAGAAGCAGATTGAGGTTCTCGAAGGATTCAGAAACAACGAGTTCAATGTTTTGGTCGCCACTCAAGTGGGAGAAGAGGGGCTGGACATCCCAGAGTGCAATCTCGTAGTGTTCTATGACTGTGTGCCGTCAATTGTACCATATATCCAGAGGAGGGGTAGAACTGGTCGTCATGCACCGGGACGTGTGATAATTCTTGTTGCTCGAGGCACTCATGACGAGTACTATCATTGGAGTGTCATTAGCAAGCTGAAAAGAGTATCATTAGTGATGAAGGAGGTCAATGAAGACATGGATGAGACCCAGACAAATCTTGAAGAATTTGTTGAGGAGCCAGAGCAGGACAGCTCTCAGACGACTCGACCACCAACACCACGCAGTACAAGGGAGGGAAGAGTCCAGTTGATAATCGATTCTCGTGAGCTGTCCACGGCGGTAGCGCGGGAGCTGGCTCGACTCGATATCGACTTGTCAGGAGAGACTCTCAAGGTCGGAGACTATGTTGCCTCTGAGGAAGTGGCAATAGAGAGGAAAGAGGCTAATGACTTCATTCAGTCATTGATTGATGGTCGACTCTTCTCACAGCTGAGCGCACTACGTTTGGCTTATAGACGACCCGTCCTGATCATCGAGGGGGAGAGGATCACGGGGCTACGTGCAGTGAATCCTGCTGCAATATACGGGGCACTTGCATCCATTGCGATACGTCTACAGGTCCCAATACTATGGTCCAGTGGACCTGAGGAGACAGCACACATGCTCTATCGTATTGCAGCAATTGAGCAACAGGAGGAGAAGAGACCCCTACGGACAAGAACGGCTGAGAGTAGAACGAGTGATGATCAGACGTTGGAGTATGTATTGTCGGGATTCCCCGGTGTGGACACTGTGATCTCACGTGCCCTGCTTGAGGAGTTTGGAACTCTAGAAGAGATCTTCAACGCCGATGAGAAGGATTTGAGAAGAGTGAGAGGCGTGGGACCGAAGATTGCTGGGGCAATCAAGCGCCTTCTGCGCACGGAATATAGTGCTCGAAAGAAGAAATAGACTAGTATACCTCTGGATTCTTACCCGCACCGTTTCGGTACGCCTCTCGAATCTCATCTGTAACGGATCGGCTGATTTCCCAGTATCGCTTGTAGTCATCGTTGTGAAGATGAATTACACTGAGAAGCCTACGAAGCGCAATGTATACCTCGGGGTCAAGAATCGGAACACTTCGCAGTGTGCTTTCAGCCTGGCGTCTACCCTTTCTCCAAAGACGATCCCATTCAACATAACGCTCGGTCAGGTCTCTAAGATGGGGCTCGTCGGGAATTGCAAAGCCAAGCTGCTTCATAATAGAAACAATATTGTAAGCCATCGCAATGTCTGCAGCTCTTCGTTCAGGAATGTTTGCAAGATGCTCTGTTGCGATGAAAATGTTCTCTGCTGTTGCACGCCACAACTTCTGCATGATGTGTGTGTCGCCGTTGCCTGCTGGCTCGTATCCATCCTGTCTGATAAGGCCAGCTCGTTCGAGCTCCTTGAGGTGATACCGTACGGTCTGAGGCTTTATCTCCCTATCCGGATCCTGTTGTGACAAGAACTCTACAATCTCAGATGTAGACATTCGTCTAGCCTTCAGCGCATGAAGAATGCGTCGTCTGCTCTCATCGGCAAGTGCCTTGAAGGCAGCAATTGCATCCTCCCCGGTTAGGATCTTTAAGGAGTCCATTCCACTCTCACCCGCCATGCAGGACGCGCCATTTACTATCTCCCATTCAAGATGTAAGACACTATGTGCCATATCTCGATTCAAGGGGGGAGAAGCTTCGTGGCGTCGTTCAACGGTTCCCATATACATTCCTCATGCAGGAATGTAGATGTATTGTCGCATGTCCTGAAGACAGGGTACTCTCTTTATGAGTTTCTTTTTCAGTAGCTTTCTGAGTGCATATCTAACGGTTCTAGGAGCAAATGACACCTTGTCCAGCAACTGCTTGGGGGTGACACCGTCCTTTCCGCTACTTCGAAGAATGTCGAGTACAATCATCTGACTCTTGGTCAGTTTCATGTCCTTGAGTTCTTCCTTAAGTTCTGCGTCGGTCATCATTTTAATCATATCTCCATGATTTGATTGTTCATGGCAGTTATTTCTGCCAGTGATACAATTCATTATAGTTACATAATGGTATATTAATGTATCGCCGTCTTGGTAAGCGTGCCGCAGCCGGGGACTGCGGCATATTAATGGCGGACGTGTGAGTTCCATTGCGCGCCATCAAGTCTATATTCAAGATTTAGAAAAGTCCATTGACCAAAAATGAAGGCTGCAATACTCGCTGCTGGCGATTCTACAAGAATGCTACCGTTGTCTGCAAACATACCGAAACATCTTCTACCAGTCGGTGGTCAGCCACTGATCTACCACACACTTAGGGGGCTGAGAGATGCGGGAATAGAAGAAACACTGGTAATCACGGGGTACCATGAGGATAGCCTTAGGGCAGGCATCGATTCACATAATTGGTCGCCCATGAAGATAGTCTACACCACCCAGACTGAACGCAAAGGCACGGCTCATGCAGCTTCTTTTGCAGAGGCGTTTGCTGGCGATGAAGAGATTCTGTTGATGAATGGGGATGTGATGGTCGACCCAAGCGAATTTGGAAGTCTCATTGCTCATCACTCAAAGAGCGGAATGAGCCTGACTGTGTCAGTGAAATACAGAGAGGACCATTCAGCATTTGGTGTGGTTGTTGTTGACGAGGAGGGTAGAGCCACTGACCTCATTGAGAAGTCACCAGGGAAGAAGACCCCCAGCCATTTGGTCAATGCGGGCATCTATATTGCGGGACCTGATCTGTGGGATGCCATTAGAAGGACGGAACTATCGCCTCGCGGGGAGTATGAGATAACTGACTCCATTAAGATGCTAATCGAGCAGAATAAGGTCGGGTCCTATGTTATAGAGTCATGGTGGCTTGATATCGGTCGTCCATGGGACCTGCTAACAGCAAATGAGTTGATTTTGAAGAATGCGGTGAGACGAATAGAGGGGACGGTCGAGGACGGAGCGACCATTAAGGGGAGCGTAATCGTAGAGCCCAGTGCGGTCATTAGAAGCGGCGCGTACATTATGGGCCCGGCATTCATTGGACCCGAGTGTGTGGTTGGACCGAACTGTTTCATACGTCCTCACACCTACTTGGAGCGGAAGGTCAAGATAGGTAACGCTGTGGAAATCAAGAACTGCATCATTATGGAGGGCACGAATGTGGGACATCTTTCTTATGTTGGAGACAGCGTGATAGGCAGACGATCAAACTTCGGAGCCGGAACGATTACAGCAAATCTTCGTCATGATGACCACACAGTGAAAGTCACAGTCAATGGTAGGCGAGTTGATTCGTGTCGAAGAAAGATGGGGGCAATCATCGGAGATGATGTGAAGACGGGCATAGGTACGTCGATTGCACCAGGCGTAGTGATACACCAAGGATCACGAACTGGGGTAGGAGTCATTGTTGATAGAGACATCCCCGCTCATACATTGGTCATTGCCGAGCAGCCAAAGAAAAACATCACACTGGATCTTGAGAGAGGTTAGTCCATTTGCAAGAAGAGTTCAAGGAGCACAATGCATATCTCAAGAACTCTAGGCGAGTGGATGTCCTCTTTGGTCTGTGTTATCCTTCAACGTATCGTGCAGGAATGACGGGACTGGCAATGCATCTCTTCTATTCCGCTCTCAATCTGAGAGAGGACACCTCCTGTGAGAGATACTTCAGATACGACACGCGATCACCCGTTCATTCGGTTGAGTCTGGTCGCCCACTTAGAGATAATCATATTGTGGGCTTTTCTCTGACCTACGAGATAGACATTCTGGGTCTTGTACA
>JAGSHP010000143.1 GCA_029855925.1 Candidatus Thorarchaeota archaeon
ATACTGCTGCATAGCTCAGCATCATGGTCGTGACAACCTCATGTGCTCCCCTGTATGCCTTCAGAAGTCCCGGCAGGAAACCGTATAGTGCGCCCGCGAGCACACCAATGATGATGCACGCAAGTTGATGGACCACAATTGGTAGGGCTATCATGTAGCCAACTGCGGTTGCAACGATTGACCCGATGTAGATCTGTCCCTCCGCACCAATGTTGAACAGCCCGCATTTGAAGGCAAGAGCCACTGAGAGCCCAGCAAGAGTGAGCGCTGTCGCCTGATAGAGGACCTGATCAAACTGCATAATTGCTCCGATGAAGAGAGCACCAAACGCCTCTGCAGGGTCATGACCCGTTGCTATCATCAGGATCGCCGCAACTGCGAGTGCCAGTAGTATTGAGACGATTGTGGAACCAGCATCTTTTCTGAACTGTTCACTCTTGAGCTTGGCAACAATCTTCTCTGCGATATCTGGTGCTGCCTGTTCCTCCGTGTTCTCCTGGATGGATGTTTCTTCAGTGTCGTTCATGCGGTGCTCTCCTCCATGCCATGCCCCGCCATCAGAAGTCCAAGTTCCTCTGCTGTCGCCATAGTGGGGTCTCGTGATGCTATTATCTGTCCGTTGAAGATTACCTCTATACGATCCGACAGTGCGCGAATCTCATCGAGTTCGGCGGACACTAACAGAATCGCAACGCCGGAGTCCCGTAGAGATAACAGTACTTCGTGAATATACTGAGTGGCTCCTACATCAAGCCCTCTTGTTGGTTGGGCTGCGATGACAATGCGTGGCTTCGAGCTGAGCTCTCGGGCCACTACGACCTTCTGCTGATTTCCTCCTGAGAGTGTGGATGCGGGGTCTGAGACATCCTTCACCTTCACCGAATACTTCTCAGTCAGTGAGACCGCATTTCTTCTAAACTCAAACGGCTGGAGCACGCCCCATCTGTTGGCGAATGGCTGACGGTAGTGTGCGCCCAAGGCCAGATTCTCCTCAACCGAGAACGTGAGTATGAGCCCCCTCTTCTGTCGGTCCTCCGGTATGTGAGCAACCCCTGCCTCCTTCACAGTTCGGGGGCTGGCCTTGGTTATGTCTTGTCCATCAATGAGAATGCTTCCTCTCTCGGGCTCGACAAGTCCCGTGATCGCCTCTACGAGCTCTGTCTGCCCGTTCCCCTCGACCCCGGCAATTCCGAGTATCTCTCCAGCCCTGACCTCGAACGAAACGCCTTTCACCATCTCTACGCCCCGGACATCCTTCACGACCAGGTCGTCAATTGAGAGGACAACCTCTCCAAGTCTGGCAGGCTCTTTCTCAAGACCGAAGACGAACGGCCTTCCGACCATCATCTTAGCCAGTTCCTCAGGTGACGTATCCTCCTTGTTGACGGTGCCGACAAGTTCGCCATCCCGAAGAACACTGATTCGATCGCACAGTGCCATGGTCTCCCTCAGTTTGTGAGTGATGAGAATGATTGTCTTTCCGCTATCGCGAAATTGCTTGAGGGTCTCGAAGAGCTCGTCGACCTCGTGCGGCGTCAGGACCGACGTTGGTTCGTCCAGGATAAGTATCTCGGCACTTCGATAGAGTGCCTTGATGATCTCCACGCGTTGCTGAAGTCCAACGGATATGTCTTGGATCTTGGCGTCTGGGTCAATCTCCATCCCGTTGTCTCGCGCCACCTCCAAGATTCTCTTGCGTGCCTCTTGATATCCGAGAGGCCGCAGGCTCCGTGTGATTGCTCTCAATGACGAGACCGTGGATGCTAATGCGCCCCATATTCTTGCCTTAATCCCAGACGACTTCTCCTGTTGCAAAATCAGCCTGTCACGTATTTTGGTTAGCCACCCATTGAATCGCATTGACACAAGCGTTAGAGCTATCAGTAAGACGAACGCAGCAACACCTGCAAGTATTCCAAGGAAGTATCCAATCAGGGCCGACGTGAAAACAACGAAGACGACTAGGACAAACAGGGAGTCCCTCCCGATAGACGACGCGCTTGGTTCTGCTCCTAACATAACATTCTCCGTGACGGTCAATGTGGGGATGAGTTTGAAGTGCTGATGAACCATTCCCACTCCACGAGCAATGGCGTCCTCGGGAGACCGAAGGACAACCTCCTCGCCCTTAATCATGATGCGACCTGTGTCCTTGTTGAGCAACCCGTAGAGTATATTCATCAGAGTACTCTTGCCGGCACCGTTCTCTCCGAGAAGGCCATGGACCTCACCCTGCCTGACACGCAATGTCACATGCTTGTTTGCCTGGACCCCACCGGGAAATGTCTTGGAAATATCCTCAAGCTCAACAGCGTAAGTGGCATCTTTGGTAGGCTCGGTCACAGATGTCATTTGAGTGGCCACCCAGATGGAACCTAATCAGACATGCCCTATATATCCATCGAGTAACGTCGTTCGGACAATCAGCGAGTGAAAAACAGAAGGGTCGGGGGCACGTGCCCCCAACGTTGAGGAAACTATTACCAGTAGACGTCATCAGGCACAGTGAATGTGCCGTTGATGATTGCTTGCTTTAGATCGTTGACCTTGTCCTTCACAGACTGTGGCAGTGTGAGCAGGTTCTCATTGATCTCGTAGTCAAGCCCACCATTTGCCAGGTTGAAGAACTTGAGACCGCCGGTCCAAGTACCCAGAACCGCCTCATGCATGATGCTGTACACAGCGACGTCAACTCGCTTCAGCATTGAAGTCAAACCGACAGTGGGGGGTGCCGGGTTCTCAGGGTCCGCGCAGCCCAGATACATCTGTGGGGAGTCAACACCGATCACCCACAGTGGATGGTCAGAGGTGGAGTTCAGTTCCTTAGCTGCATCAAATGCGCCAAGGCCTGATCTGCCAGCAGCAGCAAAGACTATGTCCGCTCCGTCAGTGTACATTCCACTGGCGAGTGTCTTGCCCTTTGCTTGATCTGCCCAGTCTCCGACATACTGTTCTGTGTGCTGGATCCCGGGGTTCGTGAAGTTTGCACCCCACACGTATCCAGCTGCAAATTTCCTAATCAGAGGAATGTCCATGCCACCCAAGAAGCCGATCTTGTTGGTCTGTGTTGTCAGACCTGCGATTGCTCCAACCAGTGCCGAGCCTTCGTTCTCATTGAACAGAAGTGATGCGACATTGGAGTAGTTTGTTGGGTCAATGAACATGTCAACGATGGCGAACTTCTGGTCAGGATAGTCCGTGGCTACCGCCATTACTGCGTCTGCTTGGTCAAATCCAACGCTGATGATGAGGTCAAACGGTTCAATATACCCCGCATGCGATGCGTACTGCCTAAGGAAGGTCTCATAGTCCGAGATCTTGTCGGGTTCGGAGTATGTGAAATTAATATTATAGTCTTCCTTTGCTTTTTGCGCTCCTGCATAGCACCCGTCATTGAAGGACTTATCTCCAAGTCCACCTGTCGCAAAGACGATTGCTACCTCATAGGGGTTGTGTACCGGTTGTGTCACAAAATAGATGCCGGCGCCCGCACCTATGATTATGACGATGACCACAAGCCCAAGTATTGCGTTCTTCGAGCTCATATTCTTCTCTCCTCAGAGCGACTCACAAACGTATGAGCCGCACGAAGTGATAACTTGCTCTATCTATCTAAACCGTGATTAAAAAGACCTTCGCTTTCTTTGACGCCTCATCGCCTATCTGCCGCATGGAACGGAGATGTGATCACGCATCCGATCGATCATTGACGAGTGTAGAAGGAGTGTCGGCGAACCATGATGCGCAGAGCCGATGGGGCACGTTTGGGGGATTCAGCAGAGAGGCTCTGTTTTCTTTGCGTCAATGCCGACTGTATATTGTAAGATATTATCTCCTAATATACTTATAGATGCGGCTGTGAAAATTCAGATGCTGAAACCGAATCGTAAATATTGAAACTTGCTGAAGGTCATGACATGCGCGTCACATTGTGTCTGGTAGTGTTCCTCTTTCTGTGGGTCCCAATGCCAGCAGGTCCCACCCATATTGCGCACAGCCAACAGGGGCGTCACTTTCATTCGGACCTTGTTAGCGGGGACGTGCAACACACATGGACGGTTGAGATCGTACTTGTCAACTATGACCAGGCTGTGATCGACACAGACCTGATGATGACGAATCTGCCGCGGACCCGTGACTTCACGACTACTGACGTACACATTCACTATGATGTCACATACCATGCTCAGTTTGCCAATGCCTCTTGGACGGCGTCCTTAGAACAGTTCATGCTCGATCACTCGGTGAACGGGTCTGAAACTGGGACCGCGCTCAATGAGTCTGCGCTGGTCTACCAGAAGGAGCATCCTGATGAACCTCAGCGCATCTTCTATCCTCGGGCTGGACGAGCAATTGATGGTGACGCGGTTGAGCAGTGGCTTATTGATAATCCCTATGTCGCTCCACCAA
>JAGSHP010000475.1 GCA_029855925.1 Candidatus Thorarchaeota archaeon
TAAATTAATTAAGGCCAGACGAGCAATCAGGGACTATGATACAGAAAAAGAGGTCCCAGACGAACTCGTCTACAAAGTCATTGAGGCTGGAGGCTACGCCCCAAGCGCTGAGAACCAGCAGCCTTGGCGAATAATAGTTGTGAGAGACAAGGAGTTGCAGGAGTTCATCGGCCAGCGAGCAGTAGACCGTACAATCCTACTCTTTGGTCGAGCAACACCACGACAAGAACTTGAACGACGACTGAGTTACATAAGATCGAAGGCGAGCCTCGAACGAGTTATCGACATTCTGATCACTGGTCGACGATTTGAGTACATTAAGGGCAAGCCTGAAACTAACGGTGCTCCAGTGCTATTGGTGATGGCGGTGGATCAAACTCATGTTGGAAATTCCCAGCCAACTCTCAGGGGTACGGGTGGGGTCTACGGCTGGTCATCACCTCGGCATGCAGTTGTTGCTGGCGGCATGATGATGCAAAACATGGCACTCGCAGCCACCTCTCTGGGCCTCGGGTCATGCGTCTCGTCCGTGCAGCTAGATCATTTTGACGATGTCCGTGACATCAGCGAGAAGTTAGGAATCCCCTATCCGCACTGGACACCAATCCTGTGTCTGACATTGGGTTGGCCAAAGTATGAGCGGACGCTGGGTCCACCAAGACAGCCACCTGAGGAGATAGCCTTTCTCAACAAGTGGGGCGAACCGTTCAAGCTGAAGGAGTGATTGAAGATGGATGATCTGAATATACTAAGGACCGGCTTTGTTGCCTTCATGGACGGACTGTGGTGGGGGCTCCGGGACACAGTTGGTGCACTCTCCATGTACGAGGGGTATGCCAACGGGTTCAAGCAGGCGGGCATTGAAATTGCAGAGACCATGGGCGGAAAGGGACCGGCGGATGCTGCAAAGGTTGCAGCCACGATTATGACTGCGCTGGGTCTCACAGCTGAGGCACAGGACAAGGATGTGGTCGTGAAAGCATGTCCTCTCTGGGAACGTATCCGTGAGCGCGGTCTCGAATATGCATTTCATGTCGAAGAGATTTGCTGGAAGCCTCTTCTTGAGGGGATTGGAGAGAAGTTAGGTACCAAGCCGATTGTCAAGTCTTCGTTGAGACTGGCCTATGTCGAACGGGCTAAGGCCGAGTACAAGAAGACGAAGGCAAAGAGAGCCCTTGACGCGAACAAGATCTCAGAGGATGACTACAAGAAACAGATTGAAATGCTCGAGAAGACCATACAAGGGATTGTAGAAGAGGGGCGCTACGGATTCGAGTAATCGGGTCCGCCCCTTCTGGCGGCTGAGACAATGGAGTCACTGGAAAAAACGGGTCTCGCGGTCAATTACAACAAGATTGACGAAACAAGACCGAAGACTCTCCCCCCACGTGTCCACATCTGGGATGAGACCCTCCGCGATGGAGAACAGACACCTGGTGTAGTCCTTTCCATGGACGAGAAGATCGAGATTGCCAAACTACTTGATGACCTCGGCGTGGCGGTCGTTGTCGTGGGGTATCCAGCCGTTAGCGAGAAGGAGAAAGCCTCAGTTGCAGCCATTGCAAGAGAGGGTCTCCAACATGCAGTTGTCGGTGCGCCTGCACGGGCTGTGCGCTCAGACATCGACGCATGTATTGATGCTGATGTGCAAGAGATTCCGATCTTCATACCGACTACCGACTTTCGGCTCAAGTATCAGTTACGAATGACCCGCGAGGAGGTACTGGAGCGAATAGTGGATTCTATCGAATACGCCAAGAGTCATGGGGTCAGTGTGACCTATATCGCGGAGGATTCCACTCGCAGCGACATGGACTTTCTCTGTACGGCCTACAAGGCAGCAATCGATGCGGGTGCAGGGA
>JAGSHP010000476.1 GCA_029855925.1 Candidatus Thorarchaeota archaeon
GCCGTTCTTGGGTCAAAGAGAATCATTGCAATCATCAGTGATGGCAAGGGCGGAGAGATACCCCAACCAAAGGACAAGGAACGATTTGACAAGGGTCGCAAGGCTCTTACTGAAGCTCTACAGACACACCCTGTCACGGGCAAGCTCACAGATGATGAAGGAAAGCCATTCGGTGGACTTGCGAACTACGGGACCAACATTCTACAGAACATTATCAATGAGGCCGGAGGTCTCCCAACCCGTGGGTTCCGAAACGGCAGGTTCGAAAACGCTGCAAAGATCTCAGGCGAGGCAGTGCACGAGCTCGTTGACAAGGTGAAGGCTAAGTTCGGTGACAAGGCCGAGGGTACATACGGACACGCGTGTCATCCTGGCTGTGTCATGAGGTGCTCAAATGCAGTTCCCTATGAGGACACAGGTAAGCTCCAGGTGTCACCTCTTGAATACGAGACGGCATGGGCCCTTGGATCGAATCTCGGTATCGGTGTACTGCATGATGTCGCCGAATTGAATCGACTGTGCAACGATCTGGGTCTCGACACCATTGAAACTGGGAACACGCTGGCGATGTTCATGGAGGGTGGTCTCCTAGAGTTTGGAGATGGACCTGGCGCAATCGCCACGCTGAAGGAAGCCTACGATCCGAAGTCGTACATAGGTCGGCTAGTGTGCTCAGGCACATTGGTCGCAGGAAAGACGCTTGGTGTCACTCGCATACCTGTTGTAAAAGGACAGGCGCTGCCAGCGTACGACCCACGACCGATAAGAGGAATTGGTGTCACCTACGCGACTACTCCGATGGGCGCAGACCACACCGCCGGGTACACCATAGCAGCAGAGATACTTGGCATCAAGGGCAAGGTCAGCGATCCTCGTGACCTCAAGAAGGCGGAACTGTCCAGAGCCTTCCAAGCAACGACCGCATACATCGACTCCACCGGATATTGTCTCTTCATTGCATTTGCAATACTCGACAACGATGACGGTTTCCAGGGCATGACCGACACCGTCAACGGATTCCTCGGCAAGGAGATCGATGTCACTGAGTATGGCCTCGCTGTCATCAAAAAGGAACGCGAGTTCAACCGTCGTGCTGGTTTTACGGAGAAGGACGACCGGCTCCCGGAGTTCTTCAGGACCGAACCGTTGCCCCCGCATAACGTGACCTTCGATGTTCCTGACGAAGAGCTGGATGCAGTCTTCAAGGACTTGTAGTATCAAAGCAGGGAGCTCTTGCTCCCCCTTCTATTTCTTTTTCAGTATCTTCCGTTTTAGTGCGATTTGCAAGGCCTTAATTGTCAAAGAAACCATGGTTTCACTATGTTAGAGATTCATCTTTATGGTAATTTGCGTCACTTGGTTGAAGGCAGCACTCTCAGTGAGGATACTATTCTCAATCTTCCCTTTGTTGACAATGAGACCTTCAGCGAACTTGTGACCCGGCTTGGTCTATCAACTGATGATCTTGGTGACTGTTTTGTCAATGGTACTATCGCCCATGGGAACACGCCACTCTCTGACGGAGACCGTGTGGGTCTGTTTCCCTTCAACATGGTCCTTCTCTGTGGTGGGCAACACCTCAAGGGCCACGGCTTCATTCAGTCAGACGTTGATGTTGACTACTATTAATGGCGATCATCATGAAGGTCAATGTCAAGCTCTATGCGACGCTGAGGCAGTACGCACCCAAGGACCTGGAGATCGGCGAGTCCTTTCCCATTGAACTGGAAAAGGGGACCATAGAAGAGGCTATTGAGCGGCTGGGGATTCCAGAGGATAGCGTGACAATCATCATGGTGAATGGTGTTCAGACCCGCAATCGCTCGACTCAACTGCACGACGGCGACTTGTTGGTGTTGTTTCCTCCGGTTGGGGGCGGCACTGCGGAGTGATATGGTCCTCGATCGTCTTCAGCAACCATTGCCTGATGAATGCGTCAAGTGATTCTGCGTCATGAATTGTAGCCTGTTTTATTCGTGCCTTGTTGGTAAAGTTGTCCCCGTCCCCCATCCTTAGATGCCGTTGATTGTAAGTTGGACGAAATTGGACATTCAGTCCCGAGTCCGCCCAGCAACGGCACTGGGCACAGTTGATCAAGGCTCGTCTTGTTCTCCATATCGAACCTCAGTACCGGAATGTGGACAGAAGTATTTAAGCCCATATCACGAAATGTCCAGAAATGTCCAAAAGATATGAGTGAGCGTGTGCATACTCCTTTTCAAGGACAAGATGAATCGGGAAAAAGTTGTCACTTCGATGACGGTGTCCAAAATGATTCGGGACGACCCGACGAATACATCTTCTTGCGCTACGAGCACGTATTGAAAATTGTCTATCTGGTCGTCCCTTGTCCGAAGAGTATCAGGAGATACTTTCAATGAACAGTATGGCACGTGTTGGTTTAAAATATTGCGGCATTGATGTGAGCAAGTCGACTCTGGTGTGTGCGGCCATCGGTGATCTCGACGAGCATTATCGACACTATCTGCCCGGTCAGGCCAACGACCTGGGCCTGGTTGGGGATGAACCTGTGGTGAGACAGTCGTTTTCCAACACCTGGCTGGGCATCGACAGGATGGTCTGATGGATGCAGTCCTGCGGGGTCCAAGTTGCGGTGATGGAGTCCACAGGGATCTACTGGTGCGCAGCCTACTCCGTTCTGGAACACGAGGGGGTCCGGCCGGTGCTTGCCAATGCACACCAGGTGAAGAGCATTGGGCCTCACAAGACAGACCTGAAAGACTGTGTCTGGTTAGCGGTGCTGCTCAGAGCGGGGTTTATCACGCCCTCCTATGTGCCCACCGGCCTCATTAAGGACCTCAGGGACCTCACCCGGATGCGCAGCCGGGTGCGCAAGGACATCACGCAGTTGAAGAATCGGTGTCACCGGTATCTGGACACTGTGCTGGTCAGGCTTGCTCTCAAAGATGTGTTTGGGTGGCGAAATCGCAGGACACTGCTGACGGCATTACAGGGTGACTACCGGGACCTCAGTGAGGCACAGCGGAAGGCCTTTGAGAGTGTGAGCGAGGCACAACGGGTGATCATCACGGAGTTGGTGCGTAACATTGAGGAGTTGGAGAGTCGGCTGGAGCGATATGATGCTGCGATACAGCAGGTGGTGGAGCGGCTGAAGACGGGGGCGCGGCAGGACCGGGATGTTGAGTTATTGCTGAGCATTCCCGGGGTGGGGGCGTCCAGTGCGGCAGTGATAAAGGCAGAGATTGGGGAGGTGAGTCGGTTTGGGAGTCCGGAGCAGTTGTCGTCATATGCGGGATTGGCACCACGGATATACCAGTCAGGGAGTGTGAGTCAGACCGGGCGGACGAGCAGACAGAGTAACAGGTATCTTCGCACCACGATGTTTTTGGTGGCGCAGGTGTGTGCGCGCTATGGGCCGCCGGAGATGAGAGCCTTTCACAGGCGAGTGAGAACAAAGAAGGGGTATCATGTGGCAACGATAGCCCTGGCACGAAAGTTGCTGGTGATCGTGTGGAAGATGCTGACGGAGGGTGAGGTGTTCAAAGGGGTGTACGAGAGGGGGTTCCTGGAGCGAAAGAGAAAGAGGTATGAGCAAGAGGTGAGACGACTAAGACGAGTGAGCAAGAAGTATGGTGGAGAAGAGTTCCTGGAGATGATCAGGACGGTGGTGGGTGAAGAGTCGAGAGTGCTGCTGGGTCCGTAGACCTTCCACGCTCACTCATAGAAAACTTTCGCGCAGCTGTTTGCAACCCTTTACGCGTGTGCCGATATTGACGAACGTGAGCACAAATCTCCCTGGGCCAGTTCTTGGATGAACATAGACCAACGTCCTCGAAAAACAAATATGCTCGGTTACATAGCCGTTCGCGGAGAACTGCCATATGGGCATGATTACCACGCCTCAGCGATCTTTCTTTGGAAGAGCGTCGATTATAGA
>JAGSHP010000477.1 GCA_029855925.1 Candidatus Thorarchaeota archaeon
GGGAGGGGCCTCCTCTCCCGCGCCGTGGCCGACCCCGAGGCGCTCTCTCAGAAACGCCAGGAGCGCACGGTGCTCTTTGCCGACATCCGGGGGTTCACCTCCTGGAGTGAGACCAAATCACCTGAGACTGATCTCCTTGCCCCTCCTAAAGACGCTGGGGCCAGAGGCGGTCGTTGGCTCCCCCCGAGAGGTCCGGCTTAAGGGGAAGGAAAAGCCACTGACCCTCTACCCCCTGGAGGGGCTGGGTTAGTTAGCCGCAATCCTCCCGCCGGTTTTAGAACCTGCGGTAGGAGTGGATTCGAGGGAGTCGAGGTATTGTGAGACCCGGCTTGTAGATTGAGTCTGATCAATCGGGTTGTCCATTCAAGGACTAACTTCAGAGAACAGGTATCTCTCAAAACGCGCAAATTGAGCCTCGTTAGCCTCACGAAGTTTTTGAAGAAGAATATCAACTTGATGGTGGCTGTTACAATATTCAATCAAGCGTTGGATCTTGACTGTCTTGCTCATTCCCGTTCCAAACTGATGATAAACCTCTCGGAAGTGGTCATAGCAAAAAATCCCTAGTTCTTCATCGCTGAGACTCTCTTTGATAAGGTTTCTGAGGACCTGTGTGTTCACCTGACCCGGCAAGTCCGGCACAGAGAGAAGACGCTGCCTCAAATTGCTGATGAAACCTCTGCCGTCCCGGCTTCTGATCTCCATCTCATCCAAGAAACGAGACCGCTGACGTTGCCATTGCCCTCTACCCGTACCCAGATAACTTTGCGCACCAGTCCGTGTGAGAGAATGCGTGAAAATCAAGACACGACGCGAGCGGGTCATTGCAACATACATCATCCGCCTGGCCAGATCTTCGCTGAACCGACCGGGCATCAAATCCTGTTCAAGAGCAGGGATGATCACCATCTCAGAGGAAAGTCCTTTAGCCTTATGCATAGTCATCACGCGGACAGCATTGGCTGTCAATTGTGTCTCCGCTTCGACATCGAACGTCTGTAAGGTTTGAACCAGTCCATCAACACTCTCAACTTGTTCTTTCTCTATGACATAATCGAGGAACTGACGGACCTGTGCCTTCTCTGCACCGGGATTGTCTTTTGCTGGACCTACCAAGTGATCCAGCACGTTTTCCACAGTCTCTGCCGAGCGCAATTCATCGAGTATCTCACTCAGTTCGTCAAAGTGAGCCTTAACGATCCGACCACGCGGTATTAGGGTGGGGTCAGCACTGATGGACGACAGGCCATCCCAAAGAGTGCGGTCATTGCTCCTACAAAACTCACGTATATGCTTGATTGTTCCTAACCCCACCCCATTCTGCAATCCCATCCACGTTCGTGCAGCCAGCGCGTCGTATTGATCCACTAACAAACGCAACACGCAGTAGATCAGGCGGCCTTCGTGTTTCGGGGGATCGTCGCGTCCACCGAGCGGCCAGATGGGCACCAAAACCACGGCAGGTAGTCCTGCTTTCTCCAAGCCTTCGGCGATGCGCTTAGCCAAGCTGCGTCGGGAGAGCAAGATGGAAATGTCTTGCGGACGCAGCAGATCTGCATCTACATAGGTTTTACAAATGTTTGCTATGCCATCCGCCTCGTCAGCATATCCCTGGAATTGTAGAGCATAAACTTCACCGGGGATAGCCGAAGACTCCGGCTGGAGATCTCGGCTAACACGTGTCCGGTCCCAGCCGATCAAGTTTGTCGCCAGATTCACAATGGCTGTGGGGCAGCGGTGGCACGTAGTGAGTCGGTAGTCTCCGCAGCCTGGTCGGGAGTTTGTAAACTGGCGGATGCCATCGGGGTAAGCGTGTCGGAAATGGTAAATGCTTTGGTCGTCGTCACCCACAACATACAGGTAGGCTCCGAACTCTTCTAATCGGGCAATGACCTGTTGATCACAGTGGTTCAAATCTTGGTACTCATCTACTAACACATGTCTGACTCCAAGGTTCTGACCGATAAGCGGATTTCCGTTCAGAAGTCTCAATAGCCGGAAGACAAGCTCGCCACGTAATGTGAAGCCATAGAACTTGCTCAAAGACCGCAGTGCCATCTCGAACTCGCGTCGAAAGTCAACAGCTTGCCACGCTTCATGTTCTTGATTGAGCGTGTTCCATGTAGCCTCAAATCCCCTCAGTGCCTTCCCAACTTCACTTGCTGGCTTGCCAATCATCTGACCGATTTCATGGAAAAGCACATGCTTTTCTTCATAATCATCAGCAACCCGAAGCGGTTGGATGATAGCAGATTGAGCCTGATACTGTAGCAAGGTCCTCAATGCAAAAGAATGAAGCGTGCATACCAAGGGTAGATCGTCTTCTAACACACCAAGATGCTGTGTCAATCGTTCTCGCAATTCCCTAGCCGCCGCTCTCGTAAAGGTGAGTACCACGATCTGGTCGGGCGGCACTTCACGTTCTTGCAGCAGATAGGCGACGCGTTGAATCAAAGAACGGGTTTTGCCAGTGCCCGGTCCAGCAAGCACTCGTGCTGAGCTTCCCCAATGACTTGCTGCCTGCCGTTGTTCGGGTGACAGTCCATCATCCCAAGCCATCAGTCCATCTCCTTCAACATCAATACAATCGGTCTCGGAAGCGAGTGTATTGAGCTGGATTTCGCCCTTTGACCAGCCTCAGCAACTTTTCTAGTTGCCCATGACGGCTGCAATAGTCCAGCAAACGCTGGATCTTGTGTCTCTTGCTCATCCCAGTTCCAAAATCCTCATAGACTGGGCGAAAGTGGTCGAAGCAGAGGGTAATCAATTCTTCATCACTGAAGGCAACAGTGAGCAAGTCGCGGATAGCAACGGTATTCCATTCTTGTGATTTTGCTGTTTCGCCGCTTGCTGTTATGCGGAGACCTCTCTCTCTTGTCAGGTTGCATAGTTCATTGAAACTGGCTGCTTCTATCTCCATCGCCAACCGATTCAGTGTATCCAAAATCTGTGCCCGCTCCGCCCGTCGGTTCTCAGTGTCACCGTAGAGTCGAGCCTGGGCAATGTTTTCCAGCAGCCGAGACTGAAGCACCAGCACCTCACCGTAACGCGGATGGTCTCTGCCC
>JAGSHP010000307.1 GCA_029855925.1 Candidatus Thorarchaeota archaeon
CTCGGACATCCTGCTCTCTCGACTCTGGATCTCTCGGAGCTTTCTCTCTACCTTGACTCTGTCCACATACCGCTGGACCTTTTCGCTCCAGTCGCTACACGGGACCTTCGTTATCAGGTCTCGTACTCCCTCTAGAAACTTGATGTGCTTCCAGGTATCGAGTCTCATTTCCATGTAAAGCAGCTTCACTGCAGTCTCCGCTGCTGTTTCCTCTGCCTCAAGCAACTCAGTGAGAGTCTGCTTCTCTACCTCGATCTGTTCGTTGATGATTTTCTCCAATTTCTCTGACTTGTCGCTCATTATTCTAACCCACTTGATATCCAAATTAACTATAGTTACCAAATCCACTATAAAAGAGTTCGGATTATGGTCACAGAAATCTGTGAGTAGCCCTATCCGGTGAAGAGCGGGCTCCTACACTCAGGATGATCAAACTCTCTCTCATGCTCCATCTCATTTCCAAGAACCTGGTTAATCATGAGAGCTGCGTAATTACCCGTCCCAACCGCCGTTGCTATCTGTTGAGTGATCGGGCGAACATCGCCGGCAGCCCAGACGCCCTCGACGTTGGTCTTTCCCCTGTGGTCTGTGATGATATTGCCTCGTGCATCGACGTCAATTCCAAGCTCTCTCACGATCTCCGAACGCGGTTCCGCCACGAATGCGACGAAGAACACCTCCGTCCTGAGTTTTCTCCCGTCCTCCAATGTGACGGACTGGACCCTGCCCGGAATTGGGAAGTTGATCTCCTTGATGATGCCCGTCGTATATTCATAGGGTGCAGAGTCCAATCTGCTCAGGTCCTGCTCCTCGAAGGGAATGTACGCATCTTCAGTCATGAGTATACGAATGTTCCTCGCAAATCTGCTAATGCTGTTTGCGACGTGGAGAGCGCTCCCGACGGTTCCCGCATTGACGACAAGCACATCCTTTCCTTTTGTCAGCGGCGCCTCACAATCGGGACAGTAGAACGCACCATTCCCAACATTTGCGACTGGCAACCATTTTCTCCAACGACCGCCCACTTTGGGATGCTTGCGTGCGGTACCGGTAGCAATAACCAGTGTCTTTGCCCTGTACGTGTCAGTGTCACTTGTCCTGTAGCTCTTGGCTGTTCGGACAAAAAACTCAGGATAATCACCTCCTATCTCCACCACATTCCCCTCCTTGAATTGAGCACCTGCTGACTTTGCCAGTCCCTGCATCTGACGAAGCAGAGTACGACCCTCAAGGTACGTTGGTCCGGCTGCGAAGTTCATGATGGTGTTGGTATGAAAATTCATGGGGCTGGTCCCTCTATCAATGACCAAGACCGATCTTTCATGGAATGCCAGATGGAGTGCCGCAGAACAACCTGCAGGTCCTCCTCCAATGATGATAGTGTCGTACGTTTTTTTCATATTCATGTGTCTCCTCAAACTCAGCAGGCGAGCCTCAGAGTTCTAGCGTTCAATTACTTCACTATCGTTTAGTTAGTATATAAGTCGTATGAAACGGATTCTCATGTCCATAAAAGAGTGGATGAACGCAAGAACGTGATGTGACTATTCCGAGAGTCTTGAGTCATGCAACAGGCACGACATCGTCACCAAGGAGTGACCTCCATCGCCATGAAGACTGGGCGAGTCAACAGGTGATGTTCCAATTCAACTGTGTCGCGAGATGATGGGAATTTCAATCTCAAACGCGGCTCCGCGATCGGTATCAAGCAGTTGAATTGAGCCGTCAATGGATGAGAGTATCTCGCGAGAGAGATAGAGTCCCATTCCTCCACCCTTTGTCGAGACCCCCTTCCTGAACAGCCTATCCCGTATCTCGGGGGGCACCCCAGGTCCGTCATCCGTAACGACGACTCGGATTCTATCGTCCTCCAAGCGAGCGGAGATATTCACAGTGGTAGCTTGGCCAGCATGAGTCGCTGCGTTTCTCAGCAAGTTGTCGAATACCATTGGCAGCAATCTGCTCTCGGGTATTCGCACGGTTCTAACCATCGGTTCGATCTCAACATTGATGGTCATATTCGTTTCAGCGTTGCGTGCCTGGGCTGCTGAGCCTTCTATGATCTTGACTATGTCTGATTCGGCAACCGATGACATGCTCCCAAAGGCGGAGAGAATGTTCAGCATTCGATTGCACGCAGCCTCTATTGCGGAGATCGTTTCTAAGAGTCGATCGTCGGTGTTGATCAACCTCGCAAGGTCAATATGAGCAAGAATCACACCAAGATCGTTGCGAAGATCATGACGAAGCAAGGATGCATAGATCTCGAGCTCCTGCTTGTGTTGCTTCTCAACTCTTCTGAGATGGAATCGCTCTAGGAAGATCCCCAGCTCAGAAGCAATTGTGCCAACGAAGTCCTGTTCGCTCTCGGTAAAGGGCTCATCCGAACCTTCAGGAGGCTTGTCGGGATAGGCAACTGTGATTGTACCCTTTGATGTGCGACCCGACTTAACAGCCACGGATAGAGACCAAGGGGTATTTTTGTACTTTTCAGTCTGGACGGCATGGTGGTCCACTTCTGCCCTAATCTCTACATCCTCGGGATACCGAAACCCTTCGGGAATCATATGGATGAGCGCGAACAGAACTCGTTCCAAATCCTCTTCTGTGGACGCAAATAGTCTTGAGATGTTCCGAAGGACAACTACTTGATGCACCATCTGCTGGAGCCTCTTGACCTCATCGTCATTGCTCCCTGTCACACCCTTCATTGTAACTTCAACCTGTCCTTCTCGCATTCCATTCTGCGGTTCGTTGGAAATGGTAGATTCGGGCAATTAGCATCCTGTAGTATTCAGTCTTTGGCCATGTCGTACATTAACATTACTATATCTCTCTGAGGTATTGAACGAGCCCATAGATATGAAACAGATTAGCAAGTTTGCTCTATCTTGATCGTGAGACGTATCTTGAAGTCTTCTAGAACTATTCAAAGATATAATCCTTAACCTCCCAGCAGTCTATCCGCATTATCTTAAAATAGCCTCATTTTCAAAGACCACTGAGGTTTCTCAAATGGACTTGCATTTCTCCTGCCCCAAATGCAACGGCGCTGCTCAGATTTCTTTGACCGATGAAGAAGTGAACGACATTCAAGATCACATAAAGAAGCAGGGCCGTTCCCCAACACTCATTGTAAAGTGCGAGAATGGGCATGAACTTCTTGTTACCCTATATAACACAGGGGACGGTTTGGGCGTCAGAGATGTAGTAATACCTCTTCATTCAGGTGATGAAGAGTCCGCTTCCACATCAGACCTTGATTGGGTATCGAAAACATTCGGAGGAGAGTAGAGTAATGGTTGTACGTCTTGTAGCACGCGTGGAACTGGAAACAATGGACTCAAAGCTAATATATCCTCAAGATGAGACTCGTGAGGAGCGCATAGCCCTACTCACAGGGATAACTCAATTGGTTTCTGCAGCACTGTCAAGAACTGGCGGTTCAGGCACGAAAGGTCAGACACTATTCATGAAGTCCGACCGCGGTGTAATAGGTTATCTCCCTACAGATGATGTCCTATATATTTGTGAAGGTGATGGAGAACGCGAGGTTGGTGATGTTCTGAAGACGATATGGTCTCAGCGCACAGCATCCGATGAGAAGCTGGCTTCAGAAGTTGACAAGGCGCTACAAAGACGAGGTCGCGAGCTTGGCGACTTGTGGCGCTAGGACAAGAGGTGTGCATGAATCATGGATTTCAGCCTAAGTCTTCAATATGCAATGATCATCACGAGTGTGATTATGCTCATTTCGGTTGGCATCTTTCTTAGGTCTTATAGAAGCGTATCAGATAGACTGAGTCGCGAAACAAGGAGGTCACTGCTTCTATTCTTGGGAGCAGCAATTGTATATCAGATATCAATCTCTGTATCGATTTTCAACATGGTGCTCTCCCGTACCCTGTTTTCTTTTGGACCACTGCTCCTATTGCTTGCAGTACTGGAGATCATCTTTGACACCCGGCGGGATAGACTAAGAGCGGAAGGGGCTTTCATGACATACTTTATTGTGTCGCTCTTCCTCATAGTCCGTGACCCAGTGGGGCCTTTGAAGTACTTTACCATGGTCGTACTTCTCGGAATTCTTCTCATCATGCTATTGCGACTTCATCTTGTGTCCCCTTCTCCATTCACCTACTCCGTTTTTGGTGTTGCTCTCATGACCATTCCACTGTACTTCAGCGTAATGATGGGCGCGATCTTCGTGCTACCCTTCTACTTCCCTTCAGTTGTCATGCCTCTTTCCCTAATCTCTGCTATTCTAGTTTCGATGCTGAAGCCATGGCGAATGATTCCCACAATGCTCCTGTTGTTCTTCGGAACAACACTTGCATTTTCAATCATAATTCCCGCAATCATTGCTGGTGACGTTGGTGTCTACATTTTTGCCAGCTTCGCGTATATGGTTTCACTGGCACTAATCCTTCCATTCGAGTATTTCGTTGCGGAGTCTGAAAGGACCCATGCGAGGACTCCGTTCTATATTGCCCTTACGCTGTTATCAATTGGACTGTTGGTAGAGACCCATTGGGTCAACTTTGCATATTCTTATTCCACATCCTCCGCAGTCGGGCGGCCTTGGAATGAGGTGCTCTTCATGTATGTCCACGGAATATGGGATCCCTAC
>JAGSHP010000297.1 GCA_029855925.1 Candidatus Thorarchaeota archaeon
GGGCGGAGGATATCTCGGGCACATGTTTCAGACTCGGGAGAGGTATGGCGGCGTCATGGGCAACTCGATGATGAACTGGACCACCGACGGTGGCAATGAAACCCGTTTCATGGGTATGCCCGACACTGACACGCAACAGATCGACTTCATGGACGGCTCGACCGGAGTCACTCAGGGGTTCTATCGCTGGGTGGACAAGGCGGTGATAAACTGGCCGGGTGGAGAGTCTGAGGTGGTGAATGTGACCGCGTCCTATGTCCCAACAGGCATGGGAGTGTCACTGTTCTTCGCATACCCCAACTTTGACAATGGGACCCTCATTCATGACCCCTCAGTTGGACTCGTTGAAGATGCTGCGCCAGTGAACCAATCATGGATCGCTCCGACCTTGGTTCTCACAGGGGTGGCCATCATCGGAATCATAGCGCTCATCGTCATAATCCGAAGAAGGTAGTGGAAAACACTACCTCTCTCCTTTTTCATCTCAATGTTCATGATGTGCATGATTGTGCGATTCGCCTTCCTTCTTGTAGGCGGCAGCACAATGCACACAGCAGAAGGCCATCTCTTGTCCGTCAATTACCTCATGGTAGCCACCCTCATAGATGCGAACGCCGCAACTTGCACAGGTCTCAAGACGGGGCTCGATGGCTGAGGCAGTGATTGCTGCAAATCTGGAAAAGAGGCGATCACAGAATTTTCGTCCCTTCCGCGTGAGACTGTATATGGTCCGTGGCTTCTTGCCCACAGGCTTGTCTGTCTGTGAAACAATACCCTTCTCCTGTAGCTTGTGTAGAAACGGATAGAGTGTGCCTGCACTGAGGTTCCTGCCCGTTCGCTCCTTGAATGCCTTGATCAGACCATATCCATGATTTGGTCCCTCACTCAGAAGGAGTATTATGTAGAACTGAAAGAAGTCAGACAGTATTGTACTCACTTCATCGTCTTTGCTCTGTTCTTTTTCTTTTGTCATCATTATTCCTCCACGAGATAGACCATCTTTTCACGACCATTTCGGAACCGTCTGATCAAGCCACGTTGCTCCATGCTGGTTAGTAAAAGACTCATCTTTGACTCTAGGATGTCCAAACTCAGATATAGTTCCTTTTGGGGGCAAGAACCACCCTTTTTTCTCAGTTGATCAATGATTGCCTGCTCTTCATTGGTTGTCCCAACATATTTCACTGCGCGATATTGCGTCAGGTATTGCTTCATTCTCGGTCCGGCCACGACCAGAGCCATCCCAGAGAAGAGGCTCGTTACTATGGCGAGACCATAGAGAAGCGGAGTGAGCCCATCGGGGTCAACCGACGTGAACGGGACCGAGTACTGAACGATGAACACCTTCTCCTGACCCGGCTGAAGGTAGGGAACATGCCATTCGAACAAGAGTGATTGACCATCGGTGCCATTCCTCACAGGCTCCGGGAAAAGGGGGACCAGTGAAGCGGTAGACAGCGCCCCTCGGACAGGAAGAGATGTGATGAGCGTGAAGTCGAAGACGGGGTCATGAGGGCGAAGATAGAAGATTAGATCTCTGTAGAGAAGACTCCCGCTCGTATCGATCTCAGGATTCGACTGCAGGTCGAGGGACACGAGCTGAACAGACAGGAACACGCTCTCATTGGTCAATAGAGGTTCCCCCAAGGAAAAGACCACCATTGTATGACTCTCCATGGTCTCCAGGCGAGGCACCACAGAGTCTGACCCAACCTGTGCCTCGACCAGGGTCAGGTCCAAGGAGTCAATCCGCAGACTGACCTCAGTCAGAGGATCAGGAGCAACATTAGTAGTCCACGCATCAACCGTTAATACGGAGGTACCGTTCGATTGCAGACTCACTGACACTCTCATGGAGTCTATTCGGATGTCTTGAGCAATGGTCGTTTGCGCTCCGACTGGCGTCGGGCTGATTGCGAGAGCCAGTATGATCAGGACTGGCCAGAGGAGCGTAGGGGCTCGAAGTCGCATTCCAAGAGACGAAGGAGGGGAGGGGGACAAACTAGTCTCGACCCTCCACCTTAAGCAGACGTGCATTGATAGCCACAATGACTGTGCTGATCGACATCAGGACTGCACCCATTGCCGGACTGAGAAGAATCCCTGCTGAGTAGAGTACACCTGCTGCAAGAGGAATGGCAGCAGCATTGTATCCAGTCGCCCAAATGAGGTTCTGGACCATCTTGCTATACGTTGCCCGCGCAAGACCCAGTATCGCGACCGCATCACGAGGGTCGTTCCGCACCAGTATTATGTCAGCGGTCTCAATGGCGACATCAGTTCCTGCGCCGATTGCAATTCCAACGTCCGCCTGTGCCAGTGCAGGGGCATCATTGATACCATCACCCACCATCGCAACAGTAAGACCACGCGCCTGAATCTCCTTGATCTTCTCCGACTTCTGATGAGGGAGAACTTCAGCAAAGTAGTCATCAAGTCCAAGCTCCTCAGCAACCCATTCTGCAACATGACGATTGTCACCTGTGAGCATCATCGCCTTGATGCCCATCTTCTTCAGTTGGGCAATTGCCTGCTTCGACTCGGGGCGAATCACATCAGCCAGTGCCAGTGCACCAGCCAGTTTACCGTCAATGAGAACATAGACAATCGTGTGACCCTTCTTTGATAGGGCGGATAGCTGCTCATTCTCGGGGAGGATTCCCTGCTCTCGCAGGTACCCGGGGCTGACAACAAATACCTCATGCCTGCCCACTCGCCCTGTTGCTCCACGACCCGGCAGGGCCTTGAACTCGGCGGGGGTTTCAAGGGCAATGTCACGTTCTTTCGCCCCGCGAACAACTCCCCTGTCTCTTATACACAT
>JAGSHP010000223.1 GCA_029855925.1 Candidatus Thorarchaeota archaeon
ACTGACTATGGCAATGGAGGTGGCTAACCTAGGCCAAGCGAGTCTAGGGACACCGGCAGATAGGCAGTTGGGCTGGGGCGGCACACGGCTGACAAGAGATCAGCCGTGACCTATGCTGAGCTCAGAGGCGACGGAAACGTCTCGTCGAGATCAAGGGCATAAGCTCGGCTGACAGGTCCCCGAAAAGCAACGGGACCTGGGTCGAAAGACTGGCCTAGCGAACCTTCACTTGCATGTTGCAGAGCGGTGGAGATGACAAAAAACTTACCTCAGGGGTAACAGAGTTGTCGCGTGCAAGAGTTCATATCGACCACGCGGCTTGCTTCCTCGATGTCGGCTCTTGGTATCCTCGGGTTGCACAAGGCCCGAAGGGTGCGGGTGCTCACCGATTAAAACCGAACGTGAGCTGGGTTTAGACCGTTGCGAGACAGGTTGGTTTCTATCTATTTGGGCTGTTGGATGTCTGCGGGCAAGATGAAGCCGGTACGAGAGGAACGCTTCGTCGTGGCCAATGGTGTACCGATTGTCCGAGAGGGCATTGTCGGGTAGCTAAGCCATAACGGATAAACGCTGAATGCATCTAAGCGTGAAGCCGGACCCAAAAATAGACATCCACTTTGCAGGCGCCTCTACCGAAGAGCGGCGGGGGCGGCGACGTCAACGCTGAGTCTGCGAACGAGGGATCTGGTAGAAGACCAGGTAAATAGGGCGGGGGTGTAAGCACCAAGGTTCGCCGAGGTGTTCAGCCCACCGCTACTAATTCCCGAGGCGTGCAGGACAAAAGTGTGGCTCGCGCAGTACCTAGAGTTGTGAAGGACTCGAAGGTTGTAATTCAGTTGAATGAGTGGAGTGTGTAATGCTGTTTCGAAGTTGAGATCAAGTGGAAGAGTCTTCATCCTTTGCGGGCCATCTTTCTGCTACTGGGAGTTTTCTCTTACTTCAATAAGCGCAAGAATTCATCTCTTGAGAGTCCGCTCTGTTTGATGATTGCCATGAGTGTTCCAGTAGGGACTGGGTTTCTATGTGGAATTATGACAAGATGTGGTCGGCCAGATTGGTCGCGTCTGACAAGTGCTACATGGCTCCCCTTCCCTTTTATTGGCGCATACTCAAACCCGTTCTTGAGTAGTTTGCGAATGAGTTTTCTAGAACTAATACGTGGCAAGTGTACCATATCAGTTCCCCGCTGGCGTGCCTTAGAAAATTGGACTAATGTTGGATGTTCTACATTTCAACTTCAATGGAAGAAGTAGTTTTTTCCGAGGACAAGAGTGCAGGCTCGTACTGTTCGATAATCCCGAGGGCACGAGCATTCTCAAGCCACAATTCCACTGCCTCTCTCAGATTTTGAAGTGCCTCTCCAGGTGTGTCGCCTGCTGAAGCGACCTCTATTTCCGGGCACTTGGACACGTACGTGTCGTCTTCTCTCCATACGATTGCGGTTAACTTGATTGTTTTCATCTTACACTCCAGCTATGCACGAGTCAAGTTAAACTCTTCTGAATAGTGTTTTTTTGTTTTACATCGCGTTCATTGAACAAGAACTATTAGATGGTGTCCGGGCTCGCTAATCGACTGTCACAATGTTTCCAACTTCCGAAGGCCAAGCCAAGCTTGTAACCGTGAATCGCACACATCCTGAAACTGTAGAAGTATTCCTCAGCATCTCAAAGGACTATTTTTCAGACATTCCTGTTGACAAGCGGGACAAGTTTGTCCAGAGCATAATAGATCGTCAGGGGGAGATAGACCGTTGGCTGTTCCTCCTGAAGCATGAGAACGAGTACATAGGCTTTGTACACATGAAGATGGACGGAGGACGTCCAGGTTGGGCTGCCATCCTGGAATTCTACATAGCGCCCACCAGACGCAGACGCGGTTGGGGCCGATGGCTATTCAATCGCATCTTGCAGGTTCTGCAGGCGCGAAATGTAGAACACATCTGGTTATGGAGCGCTCCAGATGCTGAGCCATTCTGGCACGCTCTCGGATTCCACGAAACTGGTGAAACAGAGAATGGTATGAAGGTCATGGCGAAATCGGTATGACGGTCAGGTCGCGCCTCCATCGCCTTCTACGTCATCAGTCACCGCATCAAGTAGATCAGTAATCTGTACCGCCATCAGAACCTGCGTCGAGTATCGCCCATCGAACTTGAGGCCTTTTGGTAGCTCTCCGTACTCAACAAATCCAATCCTCCTGTACGCGGTACGGGCCACCGAGTTCTCACCTTCGACATCGACTGTGAGTAGCTCAACACCACGCTGTGCAAAGTGCCGTACGACTCCCCCTATCATGGCTCTGGCGACACCATGCCCTCTGTAGTCCTCATGGACTACGATCTGGAGCAGTCCCACTCTATGGCGTTCACCATACCATCTGTTTCTAATTCCAATACAGACTCCTACTGCACGTTCTCCGTCCAGGGCGGTGATGCTAATCACCTCATCCTCTCCAGGTGCAAGCAGCTCTTCACGTTGCTGCCGAATCACATCCACTGGTACATCTTCGAAGAGAGTGTCCGCAATTGAGGCAGCATGCTCAGGTCTGTAGTGAACGATACGAATCTGAGTTCCGTTGCGAAGAGTGACGTACACTGATATTACCTCGCCAATCCCGTCCCGCCTGACAATTGTCTTCTATAAAAAGAGTAGTTCCCATCGCGACTTGACCCCACGACCACTTATCATCATAGGGATTGGTTGTACAGAATGCTACGTCCTAAGGAACGGCCAAGAGTCCATGCACCAGCTCCGATGATCGCATTCTATCATGTCCATGGGGGCAATTCCTCGCAGCCTCCGTTCTAAATTTAGTACAAGCCGTTTCAAAATTAGACCTATCTATTCTTGGACACATACCTCACTCGAGGTATGAAAGGTGCGAGTTGGTGGTCACGCGCTCACAACGGGAATTGTCACATATTTCATCATCTCTATGATGGTGTTCTCTCTATCTCTTGCGCTTATTGACAGTACCAATATTGAAATGGCACAACAACTTCAGTCGTCGGATTCTGTCGGGTCTTCAGCCGCGCCACCGAATCCAGTCAAAGAGTCTGTAGTACTGTCAGACTCGTCAGGGCCTGTAATTCATGATGTTCCTGCTCCAGGTGAGCAGAGGGGTGTCATCCATGACATTGTGATTTACGGGCCCACTAACATCACACTGAACCTTACGGTCACGGTCACGGACCCCGATGGCGTGAGTGTTGTGATCTGCAGTTACAAAAACGCCTCTGTGGACAACTGGATGAATGTCACGATGACACCAACCGGGATTGCTGATCAGTACACTGCGGAGGGCCCTTCCTTTACCCTGGACGCAGATCATCGAAATGCCGATTGGGATGTGCGATACCTTGCCAGCGACACTACCGGCAACTGGACCGAGTCTGGAATCATCACGCATTTCTATCATGCCTGGCCATCTACTGAGAACTCAACATCGCCACAGACTGACGAGACCCCCTCTGATTTGACCGGGCTCATGATGACGAGTTCACTTATTGCAGGGGTTGTGGTCATTGCAGTGGTCTTGCTTGTCTTCATCCGGCGAAGATAGATTGACTGAGCATCTGCGGCTCTCAACGCAGATTATCACACCTATGGCCTATTGTAGAGCTGCAATAGGCCGTTTCGGAACATTCTACGTATTGCCCAGGGAAACTGCTCGACCTTGTCACTGTCGCAATAGACTGCGACCTCTATGTCTGGATCTGTACGCAGGACGTCCAGCTTCTCACAACCAATGAGCGGGGTGATGTCAAGGCACCCCATTCTATTCTGGGCAACGTTCAGCACGGAGAGGTTCTTGCATGTGGCAAGTGGTCGCAGGTCGAGTGCTTCCAATTGATTGTTGAACAGGCGGAGGGTCTCAAGGTCCTGTGCATTCTCCAGAGGCTCCAGCTCGATGGATTGCAATGGGTTTCCTGACAGACTCAGCTCTCGCAGGTGTGTGAGCGACCGCAGTGGTGATAGATCGATATCTGAGAGTCGATTTCCAGACAGGTCGAGTACTTCAAGGTTGGTCAGTCCGCTCAATGGTGAGAGGTCAATATCCGTGAGCTGATTGTCTGCAAGACTCAGTTCCCTGAGTTCTCTGCACGCTCTTAGTGGTGCCAGGTCAATCGACTCGATGCTGTTCTCTGCAGCTCCCAAGACCTGAAGATGGGGGAGACGCGTGAGAGTGGTGAGGTCAACTGTCTGTAACTTGTTTTGCGATAGATTAAGTGATTCAATCTCTGTGCACTCCTCGAGTGGTGAAAGGTCGATGTTCCTGATCAGATTGCGGGCGAGCGACACTCCTCGAAGATGAGAACAGCATCTCAATGGTGCGAGGTCGATACTGGACAAGTGATTCTGGGAGAGATCCAATATCTGAAGGGACGTACACTCCCTAAGTGGTTCTAGATTGATTCCTTCGAGGTAGTTGTTTGAGAGGGAGATCTTTTGGAGGTTTGAGCAGGCGCGGAGTGCATCAAGACTAATCTCTCTCACCTTGTTTCGATAGATGACGAGCTCATGGAGGTCTGTACAGGCGCCGAGTGGTGAGATGTCTATGGTTTCAATCTGGCGGCGCTGCACGTGAAAGAGTCTTGCATCAATGGGGACAGTCCATACAATTCTGTTCCCTGTGGCTGTCATTGACTCGACTTCTACTGTTTGAATCTTGGATGCCTCCATCATTGACTTGTCTGACCGACATCAAGGCTTGATTAAGTGCGCGGAATGTACCGCCATATACGACTCGGTAGTGACTCTCTTGGCATAGATAGAGTTTGCATTCTGTGAGTCCTTTCATTTCGCCATAGAGTCGTCATACACATGCGACTGCACGGGCCGTGGCTGGTCATAGAAGCGACAATGCATCTCTGGGTCGCTTTCGCATCATTCGCATAGTGAGCTTTCTCTTCACAGTTGCCAATGGTAGGAGTCCCGCAATTGAGGCTGCGATTAAGTACGAAGCATAAGGGTCATCGTGGAAGAATCTGCATAGGGTCTCCATGTTCTTCTCGCTTTTGTAGAACATCTTTGCCATCGCCTGTGAGACCTTGAGTTCGGCGATTATTGACTTCTTACATCTCTTCTCGTACTCAGCCAGACCCCTCGAAGAACCGCTCTCTACCACTTCTGCTACTACCTCTGCTGCTAGAACTCCCGACTCAATTGCATGTGAGATTCCCTCTCCTGTGAAGGAGTCAACGAACCCCGCCGCATCGCCCACAAGAAGTGTTCGTCCCTTCACAATCTCTGGAGCGGCTCTTATTGGAAACCTCCCTGCTGTTTCAGAGATGACTCTTGGTGTAATCCCGTACTCCTCAACGAATCTCTTGTACCACTCATCATAGGTCTGGCGAATGTTCTTGGCAAGGTCCTGGCGGCAGCAGATCCCTAGGCTCAAATGGCTCTTCTTTGGAAACACCCAGGTGTATCCAAAGGGTACCGCTCCAAAATAGAGAAGGAAGAGGTCCGCATTGTATCCAGTCGTGTCTGCACATATTCTGTGAACTGCCTCCTCGCCGATCTCAGCCTCCACCTCGATGGCAATCGATGCAGCATCGGAAGGCCAGCCCTCGTAGAAACCCAACTTGCGGGCGACTACACCATTTATCCCGTCTGCGCCAATCAGATATTTCGCCTTCAGTTCCTCTCCGTTCTCGCTTACCACCGTCACGCCATTGGTGTCCTGCGACGCCTCAACGACTTGAAACCCCTCTCGCACGTCAGCCCCTGCCTCCTTGGCCTTGGTCACGAGAAGAGTGTCGAACTCATCACGCATGATCATGAATCCTGGCTTGGAGCGGTCCTCCGGGATTGCATCAACACGAATGCCCGATGGCGATACAATCACCAACCCCGAGATCTTTCTATGAACTACACTGGATATGTCGAAGTCCAAGAGCTCCACGACCTTGTGAGTGATACCCCCCGCACAGGGCTTGGTACGTGGAAACTTTTCCTTATCCAGCAGAATGACCTGCACACCCGCCTGTGCAAGGCGCCTTGCAGCCGTGGCTCCTGCTGGGCCCGCACCAACAATGATCGCATCCGCCTCTTGCAACCTTCTCTCTCCACCATCAGTTCTCAGTGACGTCAATCATCCGCCAAGCATGGTGATATGATTGTGATATCCGCATACTTGGGGCTGTGATAATACACTGGGATCTTTCATAGATTGTTACTGAGGACTATGCGTTGCTTCACTTATTTCTTACTCACTCTTTTCCGTGTTCTTCCTATAATACGGAGAGCTGGCCAGCAGTCTTCTCCTGACATACCGCTTTACAAGAGGAATGAAATGCCGCTTCACACCCAGCTGCTGTTTCAGGTCGTTGATATAGTCGTCCAGCGTTCTCGTCTGAAACCTAAGGAGGGCCTGTGCCTCTGCCGTGTCCATGAAGTCCGTATGGTAGTAGTCCTCATCTCTCTCGGGAACAATGAATGCTGACTCGGGCAGCATCCCAATCCCCATAGCCTCGAATGTTCTCTGCACGAACTCTCCATAGGTCATTCTGCACCGTTCGCCACCACCAATGAGAAGAATCCGTCCTATGGTGTCTGCCTCGATTGCATTTGTCAGGGCGAGACCAACATCCCTCGGGTGGATGAATTCCATTCTCTGGTCCAGCGGAATCTTGAAGATCTCGGAATCGGTGGCACGGGAGATCCACTCGTAATTTGGCGACGGTCCAGCACCTAATCTGAGGATTGTCCAGGGAAGCCCGCTCTCACGAACTCTCCTCTCAGCCTCAATCTTGGTCTTGGAATAGGTGTCAATCGCAACCTGCGGGTCTTGCGCAGTCTTTGGGGGCCCACGCCCAGTGCAATGACCATAGGTCCCAATGGAACTCGTATAGATGATTTTCTTTACACCTACCTCTCGTGCCGCATTGATGATATTCGTTGTTCCCTCAACATTGACACTCCATGTGAGGTCGGGGTCTTCTTCAGACATCGGGGGAATGATTGCTGCGAGGTGGATCACACACTCGATTCTCTCCATTGCCCTTCTGACGTCTTCGTACGACCTGATGTCACCCCAGAAGGTCTCAAAGGCTCTCTCTTTGCTGAGTCGTTTCTCTGTTCTCAATGTCCTCTTCGTTCTCAGATCAAAGCACCTGAGTTCATGACCACGGTCAAGTATCTGGGGGACCGTGTTCTCTCCCATATTCCCAAAGGCTCCAGTCAGTAGCACTCTCATAGGACAAATATTGATATTGCGAAGATAAATATTTCGTAGACGAAGTATTAAGCGGAAAGTGTTATTAATTCGAGTTCGATTGTCCTGAGAATGTCGTGAGGAATATAACGTGTCGCGTAATGAACTGATTTACAATTTCATTGAGGCGATGCGAGAGATTAGTCGTGCGACTTCGTATCTGGCCAATGATGACCTCGGCCTAGAAGAATTTTTGATACTTGACATTGTATCCGAGTCCGGTTCGTGTAGTATGAAAGACATTGTAGACTCTCTGTCCATTCCAGCCAGTACCGCAACAGGCATTGTGGACCGACTTGTGAGCCGAGATTTTGTTGAGCGTAGCCACTCCTACGAGGACCGACGTAAGGTGGTACTCCAACTCACGCCCGCAGGACATGATGCTCACACTCGGTACCGCCAAGAGGCCTTGTCCTCAGTGGAAGATGCTCTAAGTCATCTGAGTGATGAGGAGATTCGCTCACTATTGAATATCATCAACAAGCTTCTACCACATGTCAGCAAGCCACAGTGATACTGTCGTTAAATCACTTCTCCAGCGCACTTGCAATCACATCTTCGATCATGAACCTCCGGTCAACTCGCCACTTATGCGTTGTTTCATCAAAGGCCTCCGGCCAGATGTAGTAGACTTTGCTATTCGTATAGTCCGCGATATATACGGACATCTCACTGAGATGTGAGTACAGTCTTGCCAATAGCGGTGAGAGATGTGTAGGCTGCAATCTAAGGAACCAGAAGAACTCACTGTTCATAGTCCTCAAAGTCGATTCGAATGGGATAGGACTTGACTTGAGACGCGTCCGAATCTTCAGTAGGTCGGTCTCCTCGCCCTTGCCAAGGATGATTACATTCGAGTAGATATCGAAGACATCAGGATCAAACGTCACTCTATGACTCTCTATGCATTCCTCTCTGATCATTCGATAACGTCTGCTGAAGGTCTGTGGAGTGAACTCAACTCCAGACTTGGCAAGGGATCTGATGATGTTGATGTTCTTTCGCCGCGCCCCCTTCATGAGCTCTTGAATCACGCTGAGATCTTTACGTGTGAGCCAAGCGAGCACGCTTCCCCTCGCTCCCGTTCTCTCTTCAGGCATTGATGGACTAACAGATATCTTGAACCACTTGTCCCAGTCAAAGTCCCAACTCAGTGTCTTAGGATCCCATCCATCAATTCTGAGCGATGTATGGATTGTTGGTTCATCTGTAGTCTTCAAGAATGTGTGTTTCTTGACGATGTTCTCCTTTTTGAAAATTCGTATCAGTTCGCGAATCTTGGCACTTGACTTGTGGGGTGCACGGAACTGAAGAAACACTCCGTTCTCAGCACCATAGACCCTGCTGCGGTAGGCTGTATACGGGTGATGATACGCTACCCTCTCGACAGTCTTCATTTCCTCTATACCCTGTGTTTCGAGTAGCACATCTACCGCCTCGAGCCCCATATTGTAGTAGTTCAATATGGGACTGACTTTGAAGTAGCTCTTCTCCCCACCTGCTCCCTGAAGAATTCTTAGTCGCTTTGCTGCCGTTGGGTTTGATATACCGGCCCGCTGAGCCAGTTCCTCAATTGTCCCAAAGGGATTCTCTTGGATTGCTATTAGCATTGACAGATATTGTGTTGAAAGCCCGACCAGAATCTCACCTCCTCTCTATGCCTCTCCTCTCCATAGATGCGCTATGATGACTGCGTTGAATTAGTGATATCTATTCCTACCACTGGTGGTCCCGGATCTCCTCCGGTGGGAGGATCAAAGGTAACGCTATGTGTGGAATAGTATCTGTATTGGCCAACTGGAATCTCAGTGTAGACAATGAATGTATACCATCCACTTTCAGTGACTGTGTTGTACCAGCTCAGGGTAATGGCAAGATGTTGATATTGTCCTATGATTCCAAATGACACAAGATAGGCACTCCCTGACGGGAGAATGAGATAACAGTAGACGTAAGTTGTCATAAAGCTCACTGCAGTATCACTGACCGTAATGTCAAACGCGGTCAGGATGTCATCCTGAAATCCATCGTTGTCGATATCGAGATACTGTGCTTGAGTCACTCTCACCTGGTACCAATCAGCCTCTATTGGGTCCGAGACACTCGCTGCGTGTGCAGGTGCAATCATTAGTACTATTAGGAATATGGCTCCTATCATGGCAAAGCGCAATGACCTATTCAATGGGATCACTCCTTTATAATACAATTCCCCTCTTACTTTTATTCCTTTTTATCTTCGTCCCAATGGACGTTATGGTATTAACACCAAATCCCTTATAAGTATTTGGTGCTTTATACCATATAGTGCTGAAACTGTGGAGACCTAATCAGTGATGCTAAATGAAGTGGTCGTCGATACGCCCCCCCACTACATAATGATGCATGTGGATGCTATCGACATTTTGAAAGAGTATAGTCATAACTATAGGTCTCTTCGCATTCTGGTCCAGGTCACTGATGGTCGTGGGTACTCGGTGACGAACTGTTCTGTGCGCGTCATGTTTCGCTACAATGATCAACTTACCATCTACCGGTGCGCAAGGACTGACCACTATGGAATTGCAGACTTCCATCTGTTCAATATACGCCGTGGCCGCTGGAGTTTCTATGTTCTTGGTATCGACCACGAATTCTATGGTGCCACAGACGATTCGCTCCCCCCCATGCGTGAGATTGTACTATGAGCCAACGGATTCATCTCCGGGAATCTCACTTGGCTCAGGATGTCATATTCTGACCATTTGCCGACATATGTTGGACTCGATGGTGTGACCAATGCGCTCACAGTAGAATTATTAGAAAAAAGCATGCGGCCATTTCAGACCGCAGAACTCCAGCCTACTTTGAAGCCATCTCCCTGAGGATGCTTCTAATCTCTCGAAGTACACTCAGAATCTCGTCCTGACGTGAGTCCGCAATCTCGGGGGCGGGCCTCTCTTGGACCATAGCACTGGACTCGGTCGTGACACTGTACGGTGTTCTGAACTTCCGTAGCTCCTGTAGGATGAAATCACGAAGCTCCTCGTAGAATGCTATCCCCTCAAGCTTCTCCTCAGGACCCACCTGGCTCGTTCCGGAGTATCCTGCCGTTTCAATCTCAACGTTTCCTATTCCAAGGATGCGATCGAAGGGGCCAGCTCTGCTAGAGATATTGGTAATGGTCCTGAAGGGCACATGCTTCCTCGTGATGTTGATGATGCCTTTCTTGACATATATCTCTGGCATTGCATCACCCGACTCTGAGATGACTGAATACTCAATTGACCTGACATAGAATGGAACTATCACCATCGCAGGTATCAACCAAGCTGCCATTATCACCCAGAACCAGAACGTGATCGGCAACAGGAACGTGTTGATCACGTCATTGAACTGTGCCATTGACAGATGCTCGTCTAGCACGACGGTAGTGTATCCTATACCAAGCCAGCCTAGTATGATGATCACATACAGTGCTGTCGCCCCTGCGGTAAGAGTGATATAGTACTTGTAGATTAGACGATGACTTGGTCTGAACACTTTTCCACTAGAGATATTCTCCATTGGTGGTCTAATTACAATCCCGTCCACTTCCCTTCCCATCTTATTTCGACTCCTTTCTCCTGTATCGAGGTACCTCCTTTGCCGCTAGCTTGTGAAAGACCAAGATGGACTGCTGAGTCATTGGAAGTCCTGTTTCATCCTCTCGCAACCTGAGATTGTACTCTTGGATGACTGTATCCAGCGTCTCTCTACAGGCCTTCTCCTTGGGACACTCATGACAGAGCTTTCCTGCATAGGAGTTGTGCTTGTACCATACGACCACTCCAAGACGTAACGTGAACACAATGAAGACCTGTGTGTTCGCTTGATAGTCAAATCCGATGAGAAGCCCCTTGTAGTCAAGGACGCTCTCCACATCGAGACGATGGCTGGTGGCATGATCCCGGAGTGTTCGTTCAATCTTCTTTCTAGCGCGCGACAGGACTCGTGAAACATACGCCGACGACCATCCCAGTTCACTCTTGTACCGGTCAAGTCTTCGCTGGATTCTGCGACTCTCAGCTGGTGATCTCGCTTGAGCCAGCTCTCTCTTGATTGCCTGAATGGTCTTGAATGACTTTTCCTTGTCGTCCTCACTCACGAGCCCATGCCTGTACAGCCACCTTGGCTCCTGACTCAGCTTGGCTATCTCACTTGTGCTCAGGCCTCTCTGGAACTCTTGCCAGACAATTGCCTCGTGTTCTGATAGCAGTCCCATTTCGGTCCCATCCTTCGCATGCAGCAGTTGGTAATTCTCAACCAAATATTGGTAAAAGTTTATTGATAAATGTTACGCAGTATTACTGAGGTTTCGGGATGCAAGTAAAGTTCGAAAGTGACGGAATCTTCTAGAACGTCAATACTAACACGTTGCAACTGCCACAATGTTGCGATCCGTATGAGGATTGAATTCTCTCCTATCATATCCACCAAACAATTCTATTGATTCAAATCCCTCTCCGCGAAGAATACGCATGAGAATGTCCCCGTCCATATTGATGACCTGTTGGGTTGCCACCGTTGACTGCCATTCTCCATCCTGCTCAATCAGTGCCGCCATGACCAGAGTCGATTGTGCAAGATCATGATTGTGATCAAAAAAGCGACTGAATACCACACGCCTCCCATCCTGAAGGTGTCCCTCCTTCATCGGGAAGTACCTAAAACCTGACTCGCGAATCTCTTCGAAGTTTAGCACTTGGATTATGAGTTTTCCTCCTTCGTTGAGAAGGTCACGTGCGGCTCCTATGACCTGCGCTGCAACATCATGTCCCGGAAGTAACGACAATGAGTTGCCGATACAGAGGATGAGGTCAAAGGTGCCGCTCACCATCTCCGGGACCTCCTGCATCTGTCCAATCATGAATTGAACTCCCCCGTGGTCTTCTCCTGCAAGTTCGCGAGCTAGCTGAATCATCGCCGCGGAACTATCAATGCCAATTCCAGTGCAGTTGTTCCCGGCAAGCGAGATCAGGTGCCGTCCGCTGCCACAGGCCAGATCCAGAACGCGCCTTCCCCCATGTGACGGGAGATATGAAAGAATGAATGGGAGTTCTCGTTCAAGTCTTCTCTGCCAATCGATGGCACCATCATAGGCTATTGCAAGTTCATCAAACGATGTCATTTCCCGTCTCCCCATGAGAGCGCCTCGTCTGGGGTGTAGAGCGCTCGACCCTCCATTCCCCCTGCAACGGTAATGCTCTGACCACTGATATGACCCGCGAGTTGGTCTGATGAGAGAAAGACGATTGCATGGGCTATGTCCTTGGTCGTCGCTGTCTTCTTCATGGGAATCGTCTGATGGATTCGCTTCACCATTTCAACATCGGTAAGGGCACCCTCAGCCATTGGTGTCCTTGTCCATCCGGGATTCACCATATTCACTCTCCCCCTATGCGCCAGGTACACAATCTCGTTCTTGAGACTCATCATGAGCCCATACATACCAGCCTTTGACGTTGCATAGTCACTATACCATGCCTCTCCAAAGATGCCTGCCGTGGAGCCGACAAGTACCAGTGCCGCCGATTTCCCCGGGAACTCTTCGAGGTTCTTGAAGAAGTACTTCGCACATAGGAACGCTCCTGTGAGATTGACTGTCAGTGTCCTGTTCCACTGTTCCAGTGACATTTCATGAACGCCTATGCCCTCTTCGTTTGCAATACCTGCATTTGAGACCGAGACATCCACCCTGCCGAAGGTCTCACTCGCATGTCTGAATGCTGCTCTGACATCTTCTTCTCTCCGGACATCCGCGCTCACAGTAGTTAGTCTACCATCTGCTGCGAGTGATGGCAGCTCGCCCTCTCCACGGTGATATAGTGCCGTGACTCTAGCCCCCTCTCGAAGGAACGTCTTCACGGTCTCGAGCCCGATGCCTCCCGCAGCTCCCGTTATGAGAATGTGCTTGTTCTTCAGTCCTGTGTCCATCATCATCATCCTGTTTGTTGTCTGGTCACAGGCGTTTTGAATCCTCGCCATGGACCCAGAAAATCTTGTGGTACTCATCCATGAGCACTTCTGGCCAGCTCCCCACCGAACGTAAGAAGATGCTTGCGGTCAAGCTCACATCATCATCCTTTCTGAGAACTCGAAGACTCGGGCACTCAAAGAGGGGCGAGATGTCTATCTTACGAAGACTATTCTTTTCCAACCGGATCTCCACAAGATTGGGGAGACCACTCAGCGGACTGAGGTCGATCTCTCTGAGTTTGTTATGGCTGAGATTGATATCTTCTAGTGCCACACACTTCGCCAGGGGGGACAGGTCTATGGACTCTATACAGTTGTATTGGAGGCTAAGACTCTCAAGTTCGGTACACCAAATCAGTGGGAGAAGGTCTATGGAAGCGATGTCTCTCAGTGCGAGATTCAAGTGGGTCTCGGACTTTTCGATTCGGACGAGTTCTTCAAGACCGCTGGTAGTGGTGTACCTGATGATTACGTCATCCACTCGATGTCGCTCCTTGTAGCCTCCGCTTATTACTCAAACTACCTTCAGAGCGGCAGACCCTCTTAAATTATGTCCCGCCTCCCGCAGCGCTTCACATAGAGGTCGGACTATGCTCTAGATACTCTAGCCCTCTCTCGAGGATAAATAGGGATTTGAAATCTCCTTTCTCCTCTGCCTCAGCAATCTCCTGCTCAAGGCGCTTCTTTACCTCGTCCACAATGTTGAACTTGAGGGTTTCATCGACCAGTGGCTCGACATCGGGTCCTCGATATGTTTCAGCCAGCTCGGTATAGACCTGGTTCTTGATTCTCTCAATGGTCCGGAGAGGATCCATGCTCTCATCATCATGGCGCCACTTTACCATTCTCTGTCGTCGCAGTCCATCCAGTGGCTTTGGTCTTCTAATACTCTTGCCAATCTCGAAGTTCGCATGAATCTCCACAATCGGGTCAACTTCCACAGTTGACAGTCGTGGACAGGCGAACAGTGGTGTGACATCAACCTGCTCTATTGGATTGCCTCTCAAAGAGAGCCTTGTCAGTTCCTTACATCTCATGAGTGGCCATAGGTCTACCTCTTTGAGTTGATTGTTTGACAGATCCAATGATTCCAGTCTTCGACAGTTGACCAGCGGTCTGAGATCTATAGACACAATTCCTCTATATGACAGGTCAATCTGGGTGACCTCGGGGTCCAGCCGAATTATGGCATCGCCGTGCCGGGTCACATATGTAAGAACTGGCTCAACCATTCGCCAAGCACCTCTCTCTCATTCGGTCTTCTTCTAAACTAATGAGCTGGCAGTTTAATAATTCACTTTCTCTCATAATAATCTATCCTTTCTCGAAAAAATTCATGACATTGACGAGGTTACGCCGCAATGCTCTATAGTGCGGAATGTAACAAAGAGTGTATGCCAATCAACAGGGACTACAGAACATCATGGCATGTAGTGGGCACACACAACGGTCATGATGTCTGGTCACCATCTCGGGAGCCCGGCAAGATTCACGGTACGACCGTGGGAGTTCACTTTGAGTCCTGCATTGGCTGTCTGAAGTGCATAGAGGTCTGCCCGACTAACGTATTTGAGAGGATGAGATTGGATTCTGCCCTTGTTGTGGATCCAATGAGGGAGTCCGAATGCATTCTCTGCCTTGCATGCGAGATGGTCTGTCCAGTTGAGGCAATCGCAGTGGTCAGTTCTGGCGGATCTGACAAGACTCTGGACTCACTTCTCTCGTTTCCTGACGACCTCACCTGATTGTGAAATACCTTATCACAAGGATTGTACTTGCTCTGTATGAGGTGGCTTCATTTGTTTGAGGTCTTAATGAGTGAAGATGAGATTGCTCTTCGTGATGAGGTTCGACGATTTGTCCGTGACAAGGTGGACCGTTCTCTACTCTTGAAGATGGACAGCAAGGAACAAGAATACCCCTATGAGTTTGTTCGTGCTGCTGGCGAGGCAAACCTGCTAGGACTTCGCTTTCCCAAGGAATATGGTGGCCGTGGACTTGGATGGGTCTCCGAGATGGCAGCCTTGGAGGAGGTAGGCGTTCTTGGAATCGCACTTGCCTGTGCCTATTCTCTGCCTAGTATTGTTGGAGAGGCACTCAACAAGTTTGGTACAGAGAAGCAAAAGCGTACCTATCTTCTTCCCACATTGAAGGGTGAGAAGATCTGTGGTGAGGGGCTCACTGAGCCACGGAGCGGCTCCGACTTCTTTGGAACTAACACAACGGCCGTGAAGCGTGGTGACTCATTTGTCATAAACGGTGAGAAGCGTTTTGTTGCCGGAGGTATCGGTGCGGACTATTTCCTAGTCTATGCCAAGACCGACTTTGAGGCTCCGCCCCACAAGTCTCTGAGTGCCTTCATTGTGGACCGCGACTCTGGTGTGAAGGTGGTGGAGGAATACGAACTTCTCGGATGCCGTGGTATGGGCGCGGCAAGGATTGTAATGCATGATGTCGAGATTCCTGAAGAGAATCTCGTTGGTGAACTAAACGGTGGCACCGACATCTTCAACGCGATGATGGTTCCCGAGAGGCTCACCTCCGCCGCAGGGGCAATCGGTATGGGACAGGCTGCTCTTGAGATTGCAATTCGGTACGCTGACAAGAGAGAGGCATTTGGAAAGCCCATCCGCAAGTTCGAGGGAATCAGCTTCAAGATTGCCGACGCGGCGACTCTTCTCGATGCCGGACGGGGTCTGGTCTATCGCGCCGCAAAGGTCGCAGATACAGGGCGTTGGTGTAGAAGAGAGGTCTCGCAGGCGAAGGTGTTCTGTACTGAGGCTGGATTTCATGCAGTCAACGAGGCAATGCAGATTCTTGGAGGAATCGGCTATACTGACATCTATCCTATCGAACGGCTCTTTCGTGACGCCCGCCTAGGAATCATCTGGACCGGGAGCAACGAGGTACAACGGCTCATCATTCAGAGTGAGGTATGTCACCAAGTTCTCAAGGCAGACCTGTCTTCCAGACGAAACGTGGAACTCGACACACCAGGTGCCGAGAAGACGGACGAGAAGGTCTTTAGCGAACCGCACGACAGATTCTATCCAAA
>JAGSHP010000347.1 GCA_029855925.1 Candidatus Thorarchaeota archaeon
AGATTGGCATGCATCGCCAGCTCGGTGGTTTTCTCATTCAGCTCTTCGTTACCCTTCTGCTTGTCATTCCGCGAGTTGTTCTCGCCATCATGATCTATCCTCGATTCATCATGCCCTTTCCACAGGCAGCAGGCTGGTACTCATTCAGTGTGAATCTCTTCATGGGTCTGTGGACCGTCTTCGACCTTGGAACGAGTGTGGCGCTTGCCAAGTACTTTGCCGAGTACCGCATCTCACAGCCCGAGGAGGCAATCAAGTACGTTCAGATCTTTGTCTGGTTCCAATGTATCACTGGCGTCATTCAGATCACGCTGGTCGCCTTTCTTGGTTCTATTCTCTTTCCGCACACATACCTTGCTCATCTCTCCTACGTCTTTATCGCTCACTCGCTGTTTCAGTTTCCAGGTTTCACTCTGCTCTTTATCCATGTGTTCCGCGGAATGAATCGTATAGACTACCAGCAGCTACTGACCATCGGGAAATATATTATATTTGACACGCTTGCACCCTACACTCTGATTCTACTTTTCCGCTGGTGGGGCGCGCAGCATCCCGTCTTTGGTGAGGCGTTGGGCGCGGCCATCGGGCAGGCAATAGGTTCCTATGTGTCTGAGTGGATGGTCTTCGGAATTTCCATAGTTCTCTTCCGCCGACTTGGTCTCAAGACTGGCACACTCTTCAGGATAGACTTTGGCATGGAACAGGTGAAGAAGTCACTCAAGTTCGGAGCCAAGTGGACAGTTGGTGCGGCGGCAGTTCCTCTTGTCTGGTTCTACCAGATGCTTCTCATCAGCACGCACCTGCTCAACTGGTCAGCACTACAGGGGCAGTATCAGCTTGCGTGGGACCTGGCAATAATGGTTAGTATTGTGGGTCTCTTCATGGAAGGTATGTTGGGTGGCGTTTCCGAGGCATACTCGCATGCGAAGCAAAAATTGGTCGAGCTGTACACAGCTCAGGGTCTCAAGTATGGGGCCTTCTTTGTGTTCTGGCTCGTATCCATCCTGGCTGCTGTCGGTGCGAGAGCTATCCTAGGTGCTGCGGGTGAGGACTGGGCCTACGCAGCGGTCCTGCTTCAGTTCTTCCTGATATTTCAGATCCTCGGATTCTGGAGTTGGCTCGGGGATTGGATGTTTGCCGGTGCTGAGAGAACGGGACTCGCTGCGGCAGTGTGGATTCTGGAGCAGTCGATTCGGGCAGTCGCAATGACATACTTTGTTGTGACCGAACCCGTGATCTTTGGGATCTATCTTGGTGGGATGCCTGGCATCATCATCGGTTACTGTGTTGGTCTTGCAATAAAGGACATTGCTGCGTGGGTGCTGATTCGGCGAATGATAGCTGCGCCCAAGTTCTATTTCTGGCAGACCTATGTTGGTCCTGCAATCGCAGCCGTCATCAACTATGCGGCTCTGGAATGGATCTCGCGTCTCATATGGGGAGGTGTGGGTGACATATTGACATCTGCGCTCCTGTTCTTCCTAGGCACATTGCCCTCTCTGTATCTGTACTCCTTCCTGAGTGGTCTCTCTGGGACGTGGGATGACCGCACAATGACCGAGTTCAAGCGTGCCTCAGAGATGGTTCGCATGCGCGGGATTGGATGGCTGGCGAGACGATTCTACGGTTCAGTTGCGCTGGGCGCTCGCATATCCCCGCTTCACAATCGATTCCCAATTGACATCTACGATGAAGCGATGGCTGAGGCTGAGGAGCTGACCCGTGAGAAAAAGCGACTTGTGATCTAAATTGACTATAATTCTGCTCAGTGGGTCCACTGGTCACAGCGATGAGAGGTCGCTCACTCTTCATCCATTCCGGTGTCGATGACCTCTTCCTCTTG
>JAGSHP010000298.1 GCA_029855925.1 Candidatus Thorarchaeota archaeon
CGGGGTGATGATCTGTTGGGATTGGATATATCCGGAGATGGCCAGAATTCTTGCACTAAAGGGAGCGCAGGTGATTCTTCATCCTGCCAACTTGGTACTGCCATACTGCCATGCCGCCATGATAACAAGGTCAATCGAGAACGGCGTCTTCACAGCCACCGCTAATAGAATCGGCACTGAACGAGATTTGTCCTTCAACGGCAGGTCGCAGATAACCTCCAACAAGGGGGAGGTACTAGTTCAGATGGGCGATTCGGACACTGGGATAAGATGGGTTGACATCGAGCCGAGCAAAGCCGATGACAAGAAGCTGACAGAGCGCAATGACCTCCTCAGAGATAGAAGGCCAGAGATCTACGCGCGACTTACTCGTGAGGTGGCTGATGAGGAATCCGGCCCCTGAAGGATTCAACAGGATACTTCAACCTGTTCTTCTCCATCTTTGAGAGGATCGCCTTCGTCAAATCAATCCCGGTGACGTCAGCCAGACGAATGAGATAGATCATTACATCAGCGATCTCGTCCGCAAGCGCTAGTCTGTATTCGCTGTCTTGAAGATTGGTGCGAATCTCCTCTTCTGCGAGCCACTGGAATAACTCTAACAGCTCGCCCATCTCAATTGAGGCAGAGATTGCAAGAGGGAGGGGGCGCTGATACTGCGTCCAGTCGCGCTCCTCCACAAACTCACGAATTAGTGAGGTCAGCTCGTCCAATGATTTCGAGGATGGCACAGGAACCACTCTACTCTTCGAGTTTCTGTTCGCTCTGAACCACTTTTTGAACCAGCCAGAGACTGTAGAGTGATAGAACAACAATCACTGAACTGGCAGAGAGAAGCGTACCTTCCATTCCCTGAATTAGACCCCCGCCAGAGCCGACAAAGAGGATCGTGTCAAGAGTTCCAGCCACACATGCTGCAAGGGCAAGGGCTATTGTTGTCAACCCTGCGAATCGGATCTTGGACTTTACCGGAGCATTCCATATTCCCAGACTGACGATTATGGTGACAGTCACGAGAATCCAGAGGAAGTACATACCAACCAACATCCAGTTCCACTGAGACCACACGGGCACTGGTGTGCCCAAGACAATGATGAAACCCAAGATCATCAGGATGAATGTGGCAGTCGGCCACGGGTCATCGACAAACTTCTGTAGTCTGCTAGGCGTCGAGTCCGCTGGCAGTTGCTCAGCCAGTGAGAGTTCCTCTTCAGATTCAGTAGCATCAGCATCGGGAAAGGTGTCCTCTTCAGACTCTGCATCTTCGTCAAATGGGTCATCTTCATCGTAGGGCATCAATAATTCCTCGTTGTTTTGACAACCTAGGCTTGTACAGCCCCGTTAAAATCCTTGTGACACGAAGATTCTGTCGATTCTAAACAGAATTCGCGCTCAAAATCAAGCCTCGGGAAGTGGCATCTGTGTGCCCTCTGTACGGTGGGGAGAGGCGAATCCACTCTGGAGATAGATGGCGGAGTCCCGCTCCATTTCGTTGTATGTAGAGTCGACTCTTGAGTCTTGACTCACAGGGAGTAGTGACTCAGGATGAGGCAAGCAAGACTCCGATGCCTCGGAGATTTATCCAACGAGAACAGCATACAGCGACAGATGATGGAATAGAATCAAGATAGTGTTAAAACCGAATATCGGCTCTAGAAGGATTATGCCCGACACAGATCATCTATTGACCGAGGCCCGAGCTCTCCGCGCGAGGGGTGAGAACAAGAAGGCAATCAGCAAGTATATGGAGGTCCTAGAGGCCGATCCGAAGAATGTTGCTGCTCTCAATGAGTTGGGGCTTGTTAGAATCAAGATAGGAGAACAGGACCAAGCCGTTCAGGACTTTGATAGAGCAATCTCCATCAATCCAAATGACCCCCAGGCGTACTCAAACAAGGCTGAGGCGTATTTGACGATTGGCGGATTTGAGGACGCCCTCAAGGCCGCGGAAGAGGGATTGAGCCATGTTCCAGAATCCGGAAACCTCTGGTCGAAGAAGGGGCGAGCTCTAGAGAGCATGATGAAGGTCAAGGAGGCGGCTGATGCCTTCAGACAAGCACTAAGATTTGATTCCGCGAACCCCGAGATCTGGAAGGCTCTTGCCCTTTGTCTCGATGCAATGCAGCAGTGGGATGAGGTTGCACGAGCGTACACTATTGCCGCGGACCTCCACAAGAGAAAGGGAGAGATGCGGGAGTACGAGAGTTGCCTGAAGTTTGCAAAGATGGCAAAAGAGAGTGCAACAGACGA
>JAGSHP010000023.1 GCA_029855925.1 Candidatus Thorarchaeota archaeon
GGGTACAGGAATTAGAGGAATACTAGTTATTGAAAAGGGCTCTGGTCTGCCACTGCTGTTTCAGAGATTGGACCCACGTCTAACGGACATAGATCCTACTCTAGTGGCGGGGTTCCTCACCGCCCTTGAGAGCTTTTCTCATGAGATTGTTGACCAAAGGGCATCTGGGTTTGAAGTGGACTACGGAAAGCGACTGATGACGCTCGTGACGGGCAAGTACACGATCTTCGCTGCACTCAGCGACAAGGACTCCCCTGAGATTACAGAGATATTGCACGAGCTTCAGGACGAGTTTGAGAAAAAGTACTATGAGGGGCAGGAGGGGGTTGAACATACCATGATGAGCGACCAGAGCCGGTTCGACGAGTTCCGAGAATTGATTGTGGAGCGAGTGGGACTTCAAAATATATCAGAGTGCTGGGTTCCAGAGTTCACGAGCAAGAATGTGGCCACTTGGCTAGTAGATGACCTACGCGTACTCATCAATGGCACGAATGACATCAGTACAATCCTTCAAAACGTCGACATCGAATCGGACAAAATCATTAAGGTGCTTACTCATCTCTGGACAAGCGGACACATTGTGTTTCGAAATCTCCTCGAAATGCAGGACATTCTCATACCCACTCAGGACGTTTACAAGTATGTGAAATCCAACACACCAGAACACAACGAGCTACTGGACTACTCAAAAGAACTTGCTATGTTATTACCGGAGATCATTTCCCATCTAGATGGCAGAACGACAGTGCGGGACCTATCAAAAGCATTCTCCGACAAGGTGTATCGACTACTGGACTTCTTGTTCGAGAAGGGGGCTGTCGAGGTTCTCAGCCCAGAGAAGAAACGCATACTCTGGTCAAAGGAGATACTTGATATTGCAATACAAAAGGCCTTCAAGTTATACCGGAAGAACCAGGTCATCTCCGCGCTCCGTTCATCATTGCAACAAATAGCAAGACCAGAGATCATGTCCGAGATCAGAATCCAAGACGATTCCATTCAGGTGAACTTCGATTTCCAGATGTACACCGGCATGACCCCAAAGCAGGTCTCAGAACTGCACTTGGTTTGGATTGACCTGATGAAGCGATTTGTCAGAAATCTTCCCGACAACAAGAGATCAAATTATGTGAAGGCTCTAGTCAATAGCATTCAGGACGACTATTTTTCCCGATTCTCAGAGCAGGAGATAGAGGGACTGGATGAGTTCTCGTATTTTCTCGAGGAGTTGCTCGTGATCGTATAGGTATGCACGCACAACCTAAATATCGGGGATAGTACTATCACTACAACGAGCTAACATGACCGAGATTAATCCAGAAGAGGCCGTGGAGATAAAGCCAGGTCTATGGTGGGTTGGCTGGCCTGACTATGATGCAGGCTTTTCGAATAACCCATATCTGATTGTTGAGGAGGATCAAGTTATTCTCATCGACCCGGGTTCACGGCTTGACACGCATTGGAAATGGGTAAAGAAGAAGATCGAGTCGGTTGTACCCATTGACGCCATAACTACCATCATAGTCCATCACCAAGACC
>JAGSHP010000158.1 GCA_029855925.1 Candidatus Thorarchaeota archaeon
ACCCTGAGGCGATAAGACTCACTGCCCTCAATCTTGAGCTTGCAGTTAGGAATCTCATTCAATCAAACTGCGTTCCTGAAGGTGTAGTCTTGACGGCGGACCTGGTAACGCACCAGCTTGTTGCAACTTCAGAGCCAAATGGAGAAGTGACTGTACTGGTGTATACCAATTAGTCGTAGGAACTGGAAGGCCCTGTTTTGTCATAACAGGGCCATATCCAAACTTCCTGTCACCTAATTATAATTTTATGCGACACTAGATGCTCCACTCGAGGCGGGTGAATTCGTGCAGGAGAAGTCTGAACGGCTGGGAAAAGACACAAAAGCGAGCGAGTCAATAGGGGTTACAACCACAGGGAACTCACAGTCACCTATTCAAGGATTGGGGGTAGGAGATGTTGAGATGGAAAGAACGGGTGTGTCTGATGCTCTAGCAGCAATATTCTCTTGGAAGAATTATCGGGTCTATCTGGTCACTGCATGGGTGTTCTCAGCGGCCATTACGATCAATTCCTTTTTCAATCTCTATTTTCGAGCCATAGGATGGGACTATACTTCAATTGGTGCAGTCGTATCAATCACAACGACGGTCTCCATCATGATGAGAATTATGGGGGGATACGTTGGGGACACTGTTGATAGAAAATATCTGGCAGTCCTCGCGATGGCTTTGGGTGCTGTGTACTTTCTACTCATTGGGATGTTCACGGAACCGTGGATGGTTATCCTGGCCCTACTTGTGTATGCCTCTATTGACATCGCCAAGGGGGGGTCGTCGGCCTACATATTGGACAACATGCCAAAGGAACATAGCGGTTTTGGGCTTGCATTGTTCAATGCTGGCCGAGCATTGGGTGTTGTGACGCTGATCTTTGTGAATCTACTACTTCCCATCTATGGTTTTCCAGATGTATTTAGAATCATGTCAATGGCAGGCGGCATCTCTCTAGTGATATGCAGCGTACTCAGAGGAGTCTATCTCGACAATTGCCCACCGAAAGGTGAACGAAAGAATGAGGTTCTTTGGAGGGACTTTCTCGCAGAGAACTGGAGGACCATCCGAGTGATAGCCGGGGTTCTCCCGGGAGCGATCATTATCATCTCACTTGATGCATTTAGTGATGCGCTCTTCAATTTTGGTGCTCTACTCTATGCTAATGAATACCTAGGTGTATCAATAAGCGGCATCAGCATAATGCTTTCAATTATTCTCATCGTGTCTGTGCCACTGACACTCAAGGTAGGACGTCTCTCAGACAGATGGGGCATCAGGAAAGTTTCGCTCGTCATATATAGTGTAATGCCTCTCTGTATGGCCCTGCTTGTCATTGCCCCGATTTATCCAACGTGGGCACCACAGTCTTGGATCGACTCTGCAAACTCGTTCATTGATGGGTTGGGGGTTATCTACACAACAGTGTTTGTAGCAATCGTTCTAAAACGGGTCAATGACAGTCTGTGGTGGCTCGTCATTTCAGTAATGATTCAGAAATTATTGCCACATAAGGACACTGCAAAGTTCTTGGCTGCATTCTGGTATATCGTGTACATTTTCATGTCGATAGGCCCTCTCGTTGGAGGCATCATATTTACCTATGTCAATCAGCCAACACTCTTTGTCCTAGCATTCATAATAAATATCATAATTCTCATTTCGATTTACTCAAAAGGGCTTGTCAATTACGAGGCAGCAACAACAACAACAACAACAACAACAGAACAGACATCATAGCTTAAGGAGCAGCGCTGGTGAAATGCACGAGAAGGAGCCACTCCCACAGAAACGTAAGAGAGCACAGACAATTCTGGACGCGCTTGAAGAAGCATATCCTGATGCACCGCAGACTTACCTTGATTTTCGGAATCCTTTCGAGTTGACAATTGCAACGATTCTCTCTGCGCACACAACTGACCGAAGCGTGAACTCGGTGACACCAACGCTCTTTGAGAAATTTCCCACTCCACAGGCATTGGCGTCAGCTCCACTCGACGAGATCAAGGAGATCATCAGACCAGTTGGCGCGTACAACCGAAAGGCGGAGTATGTTCGGGAGACGGCACGGTCCATTGTGGAGAACTTCGGAGGCGAGGTGCCATCCACTCTTGAGGAGTTGGTGACGCTCAAGGGAGTTTCGCGAAAGACCGCAAACGTGATCCTGTCAACGGCATTTGGTACGGATGAAGGAATTGTGGTGGACACACATATTCTACGCGTTACGAATAGACTGGGCCTGAGCGAAGAGAAGACTCCAAAGAAGGTTGAACATGAGCTCATGAAGATATTGCCCAGAGAGCGCTGGCGGGAATATGCTCGCCTGATAGGTGCCCATGGACGGCGAGTATGTAGTGCAAGGTCACCGCAGTGTGCGACGTGTAGTGTTGCCACACTATGCTATAATCGACCAGAGCAGGTTACCGGCAAAAGGAAATAAAAGACTAATAAGATGTGTCGATTCTTAGAAGAGCAGTGGCCAAATTACGGTGATCCTAACACTATGAGTTTGGAGCATGGTTGGTCGGTCATGGAGCCAGATGCTTTGAAAATTGGCATGGTCAGTAAATTTCATGCAGCTGATGGTTTGTGCGTTAGAGCGTTCTATGAGACTACGGGGCTTCGTAAGCGAGGACATGATGTTCATGCCTTTACGCAGTCAAAGAAGGGAGTGCCACTTGCTGAGGACCATATTCACAGGTTTACCGCCATTCAATTGAATCCACATATTTCATGGGACCGTCCCGATACACCCAAATTCATTGCCAAAGAGAGCGAACGCTTAGGCATAGAGGTGCTACACGTTCAGATCAATTCAGGGTCAACTGAAGGATTGTTACCACTGTTCAGGCGATATCTTCCACCTCTTGTTACCACTTTTCATCTTGCATATGCAGACGGCTCTCTTCTGCAAAAGATCTTCTTTGAAATGGCATGGAAGGCATCAATGTTCTATACACGGAGGTATGATCATATCATACTGGTGGACCCATCTCAGAGAAACTGGATACTTCAGATGGGTGTTCCTGAAGAAAAGGTGTCGGTCATAAGAAATGGGGTCGATGTCGACCTGTTCTCACCCGCATCTTCAGAACGAGAGGATGATTATGTGGACTTTGTATTCGTGGGGCGACTTAGTCCAGACAAGGGAGTTGACTTACTTCTGGATGCGTTCAAGAGGTACCACCTTGAGAACAAGAAGACGAGGCTCACACTGGTTGGCGATGGAATACTCAAGCTCTTACTTGACGGCCAGAGGAATGGTGATGATATTCATTGGCTTGGAACTCTACCGCATCACCAGATTCCAAACGTCCTTCGAAGCGCAGATGTGTTTGTGATTCCCCAGAACATAGGGGGAATCGGAATGAGCGTCCTTGAGGCAATGGCTTGTGGATTGCCAGTCATTACGACTGCAGTTGGCGGGACAAAACAACTTGTGAACGCAGATGGTGGCGTACTAGTAGAGCCCAACAATGTTGAGGCGATAGTTGATGCCATGCGACAGTTGGCGGAGAATGAGAGGGATCGCAAGAGAATAGGTAGGCAGGCACGAAAGAGAGTAGAGAAATACTATTCATGGAGCGCCCAGATAGATATGATAGAGGACGTATATGAAAAGGTGAGGCAGATGTCTGCCTCACAGTGACACTGAAAAGGGAACGATATCGACCAATCAACGATTGTTGCAATACAACTGCACTTCCCTAGAGGTGATGTACATGTTAGACATTCGATTCATTCGAGAGAACCCAGAACTAATATTGAAGAATCTTGAGCGGCGCAGAGATGAAGGGATGATCAGCCAGTTCAAGAAGTTACTTGAGCTCGATGAGGTCATTCGAGACAGGAAGAGGAAGATTCAGGAACTGCGAACAGAACGAAATCGATTGTCTCGGGAAGTGGGAAAGCTAAAGAAGAGGGGAGGGGATGCCTCGGAGATTATGGCTAAGGTGGGTGAGGTCAATAAGAAGATAAAAGCCATCGAGAGTGAGACTGCTCATCTAGAGGCGGAGATGCGCCAGATCCAGATGCGCATTCCAAACCTGCTGCACGAGAGCGTTCCTTATGGGGTCGATGAAGAGGATAATGTTGTCGTCAGGGAGTGGGGTGGCAGACCTAAGTTTGACTTTGAGCCCGTCAGTCATGTTGATCTTCTTGAGCAGCTCAATCTCGCGGACATTCCACGGGCTGCGAAGATAGCTGGAGCACGGTTCTACTTTCTAAAGAACGAACTTGTACTGATAGACTTGGCCATGCAACAGCTGGCACTGGAGATGCTTGTTAAGAGAGGCTTCACCCCGATATACCCACCGTTCATGATGCATAGAGAACCGTACGAGGGGGTCACCGACCTTGCAGACTTTGAGAATGTGATGTACAAGATTGAAGATGAGGACCTGTATCTAATTGCGACTGCAGAGCATCCAATGGCTGCAATGCATATGGGAGAGATCTTTGAACCAACGGACCTGCCCATCAAGTTGGCTGGAGTGAGTGCCTGTTTCAGAAAGGAGGCCGGGACACATGGGAAGGACACAAAGGGCATATTCCGAGTGCACCAGTTCAATAAGGTCGAGCAATTTGTCTTCAGTCATCCTGATGTTTCGTGGAAGATTCATGAGGAACTCATTCACAATGCAGAGGACTACTTTCAGACGCTCAACATCCCATATAGGATTGTGAACATCTGTACTGGAGACATTGGCACAGTCGCAGCCAAGAAATACGATCTTGAGGTGTGGATGCCGGGGCAACAAAAGTACAGGGAGGCCGTGTCCTGCAGCAATTGCACATCGTATCAGGCGACCAGACTCGGAATCAAATACAGGGTCAAGAAAGGAGGCACCGAAAAGGCTTGGCTCCACACACTCAATAGCACAATGGTTGCCAATCCGCGAGCAATCGTTGCCATTCTCGAGAACTATCAACAAGAGGATGGCACCGTTGTCATTCCAAAGGCACTCCACAAATACTTGCCCTCAGAGATGCGGGAGATAACGCCAAGGACGAAAAATGGTCATTGATGCATCAGTGATTATTTGTCATGCCTGTGGCGAGTTCACGCTTGAACCATCAAATTAAATACGCCAATCTGTGAGAAACGTGTCACTAGGAATCGGAGCTGCTCTCATGCCAACAAAGATTGTCTTTGATGAACCATGTGTCAGATTTGATATCACGAAGGCAAGGTTTCCGAGGATTTGTTCGGTGTGCGGTAGGAGAACAACCAAGTCTGTCCAATTGACTGTGGACCATGGGAAGAGGCTGACTCTGACCGGGTATGAACGCCTGCTGGAGCGAGCAACCAAGATGACCGGGTCCAGGAGAATAACACTGGATGTTCCTGTATGTGAACATCACTACTATTCATCTGATGACGTGTGCAGACTGCGAGTCCTCTGCATAATTGGGTCCACCATTGCATTGGGGATCGTCTGGATGGCATTCCTGAATATTGGTAACGCACTCGCCACACATCATGAGATACCGCCTTGGACTATATTCTCCTTTGCGGCGTTCATGGTAGCCCTGACGATGTCGATAATGGCGTTTCGCCCTAGCAAGATGGAACGCTCAGTGAGGATCGTTGGCTATGAC
>JAGSHP010000348.1 GCA_029855925.1 Candidatus Thorarchaeota archaeon
GCTGGAGAGAGCGGGTGCGGAAAGTCCACACTGGGCAGGTCGATCATCCGATTGGTGCCGTACCCCGGCGAGATCGTTGGTGGTCACATATACTTCGACATCAAGCAGCCAATCGAATACAATGGTCATACAATCGAACCCGGAATCACGGACCTTGTCGCACTGCCAGAGGAGGCGATGAACCGGCTCCGTGGCGAGGAGATAGCATACATATTCCAGGACCCCATGACCTCGCTCAATCCCATGATGACCATCAAGGACCACTATGTTGAGTTCATACGAACGCATCATCCTGACACTTCGAAGGAGGAGGCAGTCTCACAGGCTGCAGAGGTCCTAGACGCTCTGGGAATTCTCCCGGAACGGATGAGCGACTATCCTCACCAGTTCAGTGGAGGGATGCGCCAGCGTGTCATGATAGGGCTGGGTCTTGCGCTGAAGCCGAGGATGCTCATTGCAGACGAACCTACGACTTCACTGGATGTGATCGTCGAGGCACAGATCATGGAGGAGATGTCCCTTCTCAAGGAGAAGTTCAATCTCACCATGGTGCTGATCACGCACAATCTTGGTGTTCTTGCTCAGCATGCTGATAATATCGCCATTGTATATGCAGGCAGATTGATGGAGCTTGCAAGTACAGAGGACCTGTTCGACTCACCCCAACATCCTTACTCGCAGGCACTACTTCAGGCTGTGCCTGACGTTCGAAAGCCTGATAAGAAGTTGGCATGGATTCCGGGTAGCCCCCCCGACCTCACGAAACCCATGGAGGGGTGCATGTTTCGACCACGTTGCCCATTCGCCAAGGAGATTTGTAAGACCACTAAGCCTCCTCTCATCGAGAGCGAGACCGGCGGTCTGGTGGCCTGCCACCTTTACTCTGGAGGTGACCAATGATGACAGAGGTTCCACTGATTCAAGTTGAGAATTTGAGGAAGTACTTCCCAGTCCAGAAGGGTTTCCTTGACTCCCTGCTCACCAAGGATAAGCAGTACGTACGTGCTGTAGACGATGTATCGTTTGATATTCAGAGGGGCGAGGTATTGGGTCTGGCGGGAGAGTCCGGGTCTGGCAAGACCACGACTGGTCGTCTGTGTGTCCGCCTCATACAGCCGACTGGTGGGCGAATTCGGTTCAAGGGGCGGGACATAGCCACGATCAGTGGTAGGTACCTTCGCATGCTGAGAAGAAAGATACAGTTCACATTCCAGGACCCCACCTCTTCACTGAACCCACGAATGTCGATCGGAGAGGCGATCGGAGACGCTCTTCGGCTCCAGGGGATTGGCAGCCCGAGAGAGCGAAGGTTCGCAGTAGAGGAGGTTCTTGAGAAGGTGGGTCTATCACCCGCCTCCACTTTCTATGACCGGCTCCCGCACCAACTGAGCGGTGGTCAGAAGCAGCGCGTCGTCTTCGGCAGAGCCATCATTCTGGGACCCGAGTTCATCGTCACCGACGAGCCTGTTGCAATGGTCGACGTGTCGATCAAGGCTCAACTGTTGGAGTTGATGATGAACCTAAAGAAAGAGTATGACCTCACCTATCTCTTCATCTCGCACGACCTTGCCACTGCTAGGCACGTCTGCGACAGAATCGCGATCATGTACCTTGGAAAGATTGTGGAGCTCGCATCGGCGGATGTCATCTATGAGGATGCAATGCACCCGTACACTGTAGGTCTTATGGGGGCAATTCCCATTCCCGACCCGAAGGCAAAGATGCCGGCGGCGGTGCCACAGGGCGAGATACCGAGCCCGATCAACCCGCCGTCTGGTTGTCGGTTCCATCCACGATGTCCAAAGGCAATGGACATCTGTGCTGAGGTCGAGCCTGAGCTTGTGGACATGGGTAACGGTCATCTCGTCGCGTGTCATCTCTACGACCAGTAAATCAGTCCGGTGACTCTCGCATCTCTCCGATGCCCGAGAAATAATGCGGGATAGAATGGCAGTCGGTGCTCTGTGCGACACTCCGCAAC
>JAGSHP010000474.1 GCA_029855925.1 Candidatus Thorarchaeota archaeon
GGACGAACACAATGATCTTTGAACCACCCTCCTGCGTGGAGACCCCCTGAATCAGACCCTCTTTGGCCAGTGAGTTCAGGACCTCCTCGACTTCATTGGGAGTAGTGTGCCATCCCAGCTTGTCCAGACGGACAAGTAGCTCCGAGAAGAGCATGATGCCGCCTGTCTTGTGCGTGTCCTCGCCTAAACGAAGAATGACACGACGAAGATCATCGGCACGCGCCTCCCCCTTCAGGAATCTCTGCATCATGCCACTCTCTCGTCTTGCCTGAGCAATCCAGGCATCTGGGTCATAACCCATCTCGGTGAGAAGAGAGGCAAGAGCTGAACGATAGGAGGGCACATTGAGAAAGGTATCGCCATGCTTCTCAAAGGCTTGGCTGAGTCGCTTGCGTGCCGTGGCAATACGTTCCGCTCGTTCTTCTAGCTGGTCTATGCTTCGGGCAAGTAGTTCTTCGGCATCGAGACGCTTCAATATCACAGGAACGACGTATTCTCCTGGATTGCGAAACGCGAGTTCAATCGGGCGGTCCTTGAAGTCCTCGGCCTTAATAGTACCAGTGTAACTGCTTCGTGGGAGCGATATTCGGATGGTGCCCTGTGAGTCGGAACGTGCTGAAAGTGGGCCAAGCGTGAGAACAGCATTTGAGACCGGGCTGCCCTCTTCGTCCGTTATGTGAAAGCGAACCTCGCAGCTTGAGTCCGATCCCGTAATGATAGTTGCGTCAGTGATTGCAAGATGACGCTCCTTGAACTGGGAGAGCAACTCATCAAGGCTTTTGATGGCTGATGCGCTCACAAGGCCATCGGCTCGCAACAGATCAGCTCCGTCTTTCAAGAGATGACGTGTGAACTTGACCGATAGTATGTTTGATGCCTCGGCTGAGTCGCGGATGAACTTCATCAGAGTCACATCATCATCGATACGGGACTCCAGCATCCTCACCAGTGGCACGAGAGCATCATCAGCCGGAACAAAGGGGTCGACGAATTCTCGGCGACGCCCCGCACGCTGATTAGAACCAATAAATCTCAGCGGCGGGATGATAGTTGTTTCCAGCACACCTTTTCGACTAAACCCAACAATTGTCAGAGGGACTAGCAATGTTGTGGACATGGACGACTCAAGACTGAGACCAGGATAGACAACTGACCTCGCCTGATTCTGAACATACTGAAGCTCCTCAATCAACTTTGAGGCCTGCCGCTTGAACTTGTCCGCCCGCTCTCTAAGAGAACTCACCATGTCCTCAGCCGAGGCGATGATCTCCATTCGCCTCTTCTTGTCCTCAATGAGGGCCTTTCTGCGTGCTTGCAGTTTTTGGGTTAGTTCCTCAGTCATCTTGCTTGTCGGTGAGACTGACTGTAATCTTGATTCCAGATACTCTATGTCGCGCTCCATTCTTGTGATTCGAGCGTCGAGCTTTGAGATCGTTCCTTGAGTGATTGCAGGGGTATTGGCGATACTGTCTTCCACCACAGCATCAAGTTTGGTCAGGATGGTCTCAAGAACGGGAATCACATCAAAAGCAGCAAAGGCATCCTTGATGGAGCTACTGGAGAGGTCGAGTGTCCTAGAAGAAACAGCCTCCTGCAATAGGACTGCATAGGGCTCTATTGCCTTCCGACAGGGCCACTGGATGAGTCGTGCTGTAGCGGTCAAGAGGTCCCCAGACAAGAGACCAGGTAGTGTCACCTCAGTCGACAGGTCAAACTCCTCTAACTTCTCATTTATCGCATCAAGGAATTCCAGGATAGATTGTGGATTCCGCAGATCGGCAGCTGTTACTGCCAAGTCGCCAAGATGGGGGACCCTGGGCACAGGAATGGTCTCAGATAACAGGCCGAGGGGTTCGGCTAGTACAACGCCTTTGGCGCCAGGAACATTTGTGACTCGTACCGGGAGATACGCCTTGATTATGAACTCGATATCGCGACCGTTTCGCGCCCCTAGAACTCTAAATGCTATCGCTGCCAGAGTATAGTCC
>JAGSHP010000001.1 GCA_029855925.1 Candidatus Thorarchaeota archaeon
AGTCCAGTGAGCGGTCTGGAGAACCTGAAACGGTTGATTCTGTCATCAAATCGCCTCACGCGTATCGATCTGAGTCCCCTGCGTGGTATGGTGAACCTGATATCTCTGAACCTGTCACAAAATCGCCTCACGCGTATCGATTTGAGTCCCCTGCGTGGTCTGGAGAACCTGCAGTCGTTGGAGCTGTCACAAAATCTCCTTGCACGTATCGATCTGAGTCCAGTGAGTGGTCTGGTGAATCTGAAAAAGTTGAATCTATCGGTAAATCCCCTCACGCGTATCGACCTGCGTCCAGTGAGCGGCCTGGAGAACCTGGAAACATTGAATCTATCGGCAACTCATCTCACGCGTATTGACCTGCGTCCAGTGAGTGGCCTGGAGAACCTGAGAACGTTGAATCTATCGTGGACTCAACTCACACGTATCGACCTGCGACCCCTGAGCGGTCTGGTGAGTCTGGAGGAGCTCCACTTGAGAGACGCCAATCTCTCGAACATCGACCTGGGTCCGTTGAGCGGTCTGGTGCACCTGAAAACGTTGGACCTGGCGTCAAATCACCTCACGCACATCGATCTGCGACCCCTGAGCGGTCTGGAGAACCTGGAATTGTTGGACCTGTCACAGAATCGTCTGAGGCGTATCGACCTGTCGCCGTTGAGCACGGTCAATGGTCTAAAGAAGCTGCACCTGGTGGCAAATCCACTGGTGGGCATCGACCTGAGTCCATTGCGTGGTCTTGCGAACTTGGAATATATATATTTGAATCAGACCCCTCTTACGAACGTCGACCGTAGTTCGCTCAGAGCCTCGGTACACGTCATTAAGTGAGGGTTGTGCGTAGATACGTAGAACTAGGACAGACTTGGACTCCCCTCAAGTGGATGTTGATGAAATTGCCACCAAAAATGCATGAGCTTATATAGGAACTTAACCTGCTAATTTTTGAACGTGTCCAGCACCGTACGTGTTGGGATGGTCGATCTTCTGGCCATTAAGTGGGACTGTTCACGAATAAGGGAGGTTTAATATGCAATTTAAAGCACACAGGGTTAATAGAGTCCTACTCTTTTTCACCCTAATGTTATGTCTTTCGACAATGATACATGTGGCGTCTGCCACTGAAACACCCGTTGAAACACTGTCATTGCCCGAATACATATACTCTTGCTATGACGGCAGTACTGGATTTTCCGACACTCCCCAGGGAAGTGTGTCATTCTCATCTACATATGATGCAGTGAAGCTGCTGATGGATGAAACGGACCGTTCAGACTGGCCTGTAGGGATGAGCGGAGTATTGCGGACCATAGGAGATGCATACATCGCACTGCAGAGTCCCGAACGGGGTGGATTTCACTCCTTCAACTCAGCGTCCCCCGATTTTAAGACCACGGCACTTGTTCTTGAAACACTCCGTCTTCTTGGCAGGATTGATGAAGTTGATGTGGGCATGGTGCGGAGGTACTTGTGGTCCTCATTCAGAGGCAGCTTGACACTTGAGAGATGGACTACCGAGGGTGACATTGACATGAAATACTGGGCGCTGCGTACTGCTGTCGCCATTGACGATATCCGTGTGCTTGGACTGGGTAGAATCTCACTCGACTACGTGTTGTCACCAGACAAGAACAGGGCAGATTACCCTGAGGGCGATCCTTACATGTTCTGGGGTGAGCGCTATCTCGGTCGCAGTGGCTTCGGTGATGCATTTAATGACATGAAGTTTACGACAAGGCTGCGTGCCATTGAGTCAATTCATATGATGATTAGTGATAAAAAAGAGGCACCGACTCTCATGCGACTACTGATTGATGTTGATTCCTTTGTGTCAGAAGTACGAGAAAAGTTTGATATTGAGAGGTACATGTTTACAACAGATAATGGCGACACCGACTATGTGTTCACTGCCCGTGTGTTCAAGGTACTTGCAGACATTGGCAGGGTCGCAGACCTGTATAGCAGTGATGGACTCGGTGGGCAGAGTTTCACAAGGTCGCTGATTGACATAGATAGTCGCCTTGACGGTTTCAGAAATGGTGTATCTCTGAGTGAAACCCCATCATTGTCTAGAATGACCTCACTTAGGCAGATCAGGGCATCCCTAGACACCATAATCAATCCGACTGTCGTGTACTTTGAACCAGTTTTTGGAAACTCCGACACTGGCATCTCAGACTGGGAACCCCACACTGGTTTCTATTTTGGAGAGGAAACCGTGAACATGCTGCGAAACTCTCTCAAGTTTTCACATGATAATATTGATGATCAGCATGTGTCAATGTTCAGTATGGTCGTGATTCTCTCTGTTATAATGGTGGTGGGAATAATCGGTGACAAAAGGGTGGGCATCGTCCTGACCGTGCTCGTACTGTTGCTATTCATAGGGCAAGAGATCTACGGCATAGAGAGCGTGATACAATACGCATCATCCTTCGTTTCAGGCATGATTCCACAGTCACATGCTTTGGACCCGCTTGCTATGCGGGGCATGCTGGAAATAGGCACAAGGTACGTTGAAACGGTATTCACACCGCCAGACGAGGATGCCAGCATGGACTACTCAATGCAGGAGATTGAAATGGGTCCCAAATTGCAGGGAACAAACAACCAATTCACGCCAGCCCTCAGCTTGGGTCCTTTCAAGAGCTGGGCGAGTAGATCCATTGCGAGGATAAAGTCCTACATAATTCCGCAGCTCAGTTCAGACCTTAGAATGGTGTTTGAGAATAATGAAGTCGCACAGAAAGACATAGTATCATTTCGTAATATTGAACTATTGAAAAATGCGGTTTCATCTGAAGAAGAGAATATGAACCTATTTGGAAATGAAGTCAAAGTGCCGAAGAACTTTGCGAAATTCTACAAAAATCTCGAAAGTGGAAGTTTGACAGCTGATGACTTCAAAAGTATTGAAATGAAGGGGCACATCCTCACGGCCGTGAGTATTGCGCTGGTCTGTTTCCTTGGTATAAGTCCGCATGAAGCCAAAAATTTAGTTGGCACATTGAGCGATGTTGTGCTTAGTGTGCGAAATAGCGTGAGTAAAATCTTTGCCAAGTTCGAAAAGAATGGAATTCTGGGCAAGAAGGAAACATTGCTTTCTATTACAGTAAATGACTTGTTCAAGAAGGATGTAGACTCCTTTGCCAAAGAATTATTGGAGCCAGCAATTGATGATATGAGATCCAAGGGGTATGATATCAATGGACTCGAAAATAAAATTGATGAACTCCTGGAGAAGGTCAAGGAATCAGACAGCAAAATACGACTTTACGAGGTACTCGAGTCAATCTTGCGGATACTGGAAAACAGGGATCGTGATAATGATTATAGTAATGTGGCCAACCCTTTGGAAAACCTATATTCAGTCATACTAGCAAACAAAGATGCTGCTAAATACAAAGCTGTGACTGGTTCGCCTGAGTTCCTTGCATCCATCACGCAGTTACTGGCGAAGCCAACTGATATGAAAACGCTGCTACATAAAATCTCTAGTACTTTTGGTAGAAGAGTGCTATTGGAGTTTGGAAAGGGTAGAAATGAGTTGGTGATGACAAAAAAGATGGCTGAGGTTGTACGTCGTATCGGTCTGTTGAATTGGCTCAGTAAATTTGACATTGATAAGTACTCAGAGAAGAAAGGATATTGCTACGGTGCAAACATAGGAAATGGTCAGGTCGTGGATGTCATCCAACTCTTCAATCTGGCCATTACTGAATTGGGATACCCCCCTGAGTATGCAATGGGTGATGTCATGGGACTTGCGGGAAATCTTGCCCATCTTAGCCCAGAGTTCCCCAGTAACAGTGATAGAGGTATCGTGGCAGTATGCATTAACTCTAATGGCAGATTCGTGTACCGAAATAATGAGGCTGTGTTTAAGAAACTTAGATCTGAGAATGGCCATCAGTTTCAGGCAGAGTGGAATGGCAAAAGGTTGTTCATCGTTGCTGTAACCGAGCGTGATGATAATGGCGGTGCACGATACAAGGGGGTCTTCGGACTCCCCCAAAAAATCGCAGATCGTTTGGGGGTGGGAATTGAAACCAAAAATGAACTATCCGACATGAGGGCCATAAAGATTCTTGAGGAGAAAACCAACGATAGGGGAGAACCAATCTTTTTCATCAATGAGAATTCGTTGCAGGAGTTGCAGCAGGAACTCAGCAAGGGCGATGACATCTTCCGTGTGCTAAAGAAGTTCGGTCTAACAGAGATAGAGCTCAAGTTAGGTCCTGACGGGTCTCAGACCATTATTGGGAAAAAAAACCGCAACGGGGTACCTGTGACAATGTCAGGGTCTGTTGATAAGAATGTTGTCATTCCATACATCGAAATGGCACTCGAATTCGCCCTTGAGTTACTCAAATATGAGCCAACTTATATTGAGTTCACAGATAATGGAAACGGATTGTTGACTGCTCAGGGCAGTGCAAGGACATCTCTGTCCAATTCCATGATAAAAATCACTGAAGATTTTAGCAAAGTGTTTTCACGGGGCCCACGTCATGGTACAATACGACTCACAGAAACACTGAGTTCTGACATGTCAATCTGGAGGACTGACTCCCGCCAAAATGAACAAACGGGTGGATCTTCTTCTGACACTCAGACGCCGTATCAACAGATTGATGAATTTCGTAGTAGTCTGATAGAAGAATGTAAAGAACGTTTTCTAGGAGGAAAGGACATTGAGAGCGGGGTTTTGAGGATAAGAATTGATGACATTACCTTTGCTAAAGATGGAACGATTAGTTTTGGCAAATCCTCGAAAACTGGAAAATATGTCGGGCCAAACATTAAGGCATTAATGGACCTGCTAACAGCCAAAGATGATTCATCAAGCCATTCAGACATAGAGAATGGTGGGACCTTAAGAGCAGAGCTGTTCCTATTCCATGATCCAAATGAGAATACAGATAAAGCGTTCTTACTCGTGAGTCTGAAGGTAAATAATGAATATGAGCCGATTATTTTCGATGATATCGCCACTATCCTGAAGAGTCAGACACCCATTCTCTATAAGAATGGAAAAATAGCCGAGTCTCTTAAGGCTCTCTCAGCCGAGGGAGACTATGGGAATGCAGTAGCAAGTGCCTATGAGATAGATGAAATACTAACAAATCTGAAGACGATTACTGAGGGTAGTAATAATAATATTGTTGACATGATTACAAAAATAGAGAACAAGATTAATACAATTAGGCAAAAAATTAATAATGCGTTCCGAGAACATGTAATTGCAAAATTAAATGATGGGGTCTTGGAAAATAGTGATGTTGTACATGCAGTACATAACCATTTAGACACGCTCTTCAACTCTGTGATTGCTGGACGTGCAATGGCAAAGACTGTGATGGCATATATCAAAGGTATTGGAGAAGAGCGAAAAGGAGCAAATGTTAACATTGTCGCAGACGCAATCGCACATATTGTGGCAAGGAAAGTTGTGTTTATGGATGCAGTTGACAACGGACTGTTAAAACGTGGAAGTCCGTATGAACAATGGGTGAGCACGGACGGAAAGCTTGTCCTTTACAGACAGATGAAGTCGGCAATTGCCCAGTCAACTCACAACTATGGCCGTGCCACTGATGTGGAGGCATTTCTCATCAAGACGAACATCAATGTTTCAAAACTCAGTAAGACAAAGGCTGCAAGTAAAGGTAACTACGTGATAGAAGGAATATGTCCAGTCGGTGTCATGGTGAAAGATCACATCGAATCTAGTTCTTATCTTGGGCCAGAACGGGTGAGCAAAATGAGCGATGTGGGTGGATATTACGGTGTGTATCAACGGCTGATAATTGCTTACCGTTTGAACAAGATAAAAGATGGCGTGCAAGAGCATCACATTGTCACTGCAAAAATGGGTGGGATTGGTTGGGTAGAAACTCTTGAAATGCTATCTATGTTGTACTCCATGTATGAAATAGCAAATATTATGAAAAAGAATAGTGCAAAAGCATTCATCAAAACGCAGATAGATTTCCTATTGCCCCCCGATGCCAATAATGACTATGCCGTTGCGTTGAAAGGTGCAATGGATGAGTTTCATGAAATATCTAATGCAATGAAAAAAATTCTGAAAATGTTCGACACTCCAAACTTGAATACCCTAAAACTGCCCATCAGTCGACTACTCCTGAATTGGATGTTACTGACATTGTGTATACCGTACAAAACAGATCCGGGTCCAAGAATATCTGATGTCAACCATGCCAACATTGTTTCGCTCTTGAACTGGTACAAGAACATGTTTGTCCTCGACCCGTCTATTATGATGGACAACACAAAGATGATATTGTCCTCGTTTGCGCCGTTGGGTATTCAGGGAGAGGTCGAGCAGTATATTGCGGGGTGGCTCAAGGCGCTCATCCATGACGATAGCGTGTCCATGGCCCTCAAACAGGATGTGCTAAATGAACTGACCTACGATATCATTGGATCTGGTCGCCTCGCAGATGACTGGCCGTACCCGCCGTTTCAGATTGGTGAATGGAGGTTCATCAACGAGGAGAAAGACGCATGGTACAACCTCTGCGATCCGCAGGACATAACTACTGGTGTCGATTTTGGCAGTGTTCCACTCAGTCAGGAAGTCCACATCACCGAGGAGATGAAGATTGACAGCATCAGACTCTATGTGACAATGCCGTGGACCGACAATGTTGCAGCGTTCCCGTTCAGGATCTCCGTTAGTGATGGCAAGACCGTAGCCTCGGGGAGAACAGATGTGTGGAAAGACGGTGTCGTAACATTATCACTTGACAGACAGATTCACGTTAATGATGGTGACACTGTGACTATCACACTAGTTGCTCAGGAGACGATGGGACGCGTTTGGCTGACCCATCGGGGTTTGCTGTCTAGGGCACAGGATAAGATGGCTGGTCGTTTCATGGGCGATGGCAATGAGCTCGAGGGTACGGTGATGTACGTGGCGCTTCACGACGCCATGAAGAGTTCTGTGATTGGTTGGCAGAAGACGGGTATCAGGTTTGAGTCGGACATAGATGTTGACACCTCCGTGCTTATCGGCGATGGTCAAAACTACCTTGATGCATACTTCACGTCTAATCCCCAGGATAAGATGCCGAGGATGTGGATAGTAGCGACAGCATTCAACACTACCACGAATAGCACCAGTGTTGAGATGTTCAACTATGAGTTCACGGAATCTAGGATTTACTCCGAGATTCCAGACAAGAGCTACCAGAACGTTCCCGTATACATCTACGGTGATGGTCTTGATTCGTTTTTCGTGGAGTTAGGTCTGCGCATCACCGATCAAACGAACGTCAAGTACATCACAGACAACGACCTTATTGACATAGTCTTCTCGCGCAAAAAAGGACTGGTAGTTGTCACTACTGACACCGTGCCAGCAAAGGTCATGCTGGCGGCATCAAGCGGCAAGACGTACTTGCGTGAGTGGCTCGAAGATGGCAACCAGATAGTGAGTGCTGGTGTGTTGCCATTCAGCAATGTGATCAACAACGGGCAAAAGCTGGACACCTTCGATTTCCTTTACGGGAACGAGATCTCTTCCAGTGGTGCTTCACGTATCACAGAGGCGCTGATCACGGGCCATTCTGCCAGTGTGACTCAGGCGCAGGCGGCGATATACCAGAACCCCGCGGGTACTAACAACACCTACACGATGGAGCTGGGCGGTGAGGTAACGGATGACTACATCGAACTCAGTGGCAACGCGATTGATAATGATGGATCTATGACCTTCGTGTTCGGCATAGCAGCGGCTGATTGCAACTCGACACCGAAGAGGTACCAGACCTTTGACATCACCTTTGACGGGCACACAATCTTTGACAGGTTCACGCTGGACCAGCTGCGTACAGCGAACCACAATCTTGGTTCGAGTGGTGTGTTTTACGGCAACAATGCACGATTGTATGTACAGCACGTTGGCAATATAGAGCAGATTGATGGTACTGTGGACTGTGACTTCCTCATGTACCTGACTGTCGATGGTAGCTGGTTCTTCAAGGGGCCTCATACAATTGGTATACATGACAGGGATGACAATAGGAATCCGTCCATGCAGACCATAAGGGTACTCGAGCTGGGCAACATTATGGAATATGAGAGGCTCAACAGACGCGAAACATTTGAGCGTGTCTTGGCGAGGTATCAAGGCGTACCAGAGATAGGCGCCGGTGTATTCGCCGTCACGGGAATGGATATGGTGGTTAAATCGAATGAGGAACTCAGGAGTTCCTTCACCCTTAGCAACACAATCGGCCTAGATCCTGTGGAATCGATATACGCGATTGACCTGTCAGCCGTGTCTCCGTTCAAGGTCTATGGTGTCGATCTGACGGGCAAGTTCGGCGAGGCCACCGTTCGTGTAGGTGGCGGCTATTTTACGATGATTGACATTGTACCATACTCAATAAACAACTGGGACACGATTGCCAAGCTACAGTACGTGCTGACTGGTGTGGTTGGCGACTGGACATGGCAGCACAGTACACTTACTACTGATGGCTTCGGGCTCTACGTGAACGGTCAGACGTTCGAGGGCATGACCCACATGGTGGACACTGTCGACACTAAGGCACGGGTACATCAGGCACTGGTGCCAAACAGGGACCTGAAGAATGATGGCTCCTATGCGAACTCCTTTGACACGGTATCGAACGTCAGTGCCGTGAACGCTACATTGGAGTGGACTAACGGTGCAGTACTCGTGAATGGCAGTGCGGCTGGTGCGTCTGGCCAGTTCAGCATGACTGTGACCGGTGCTGACATGACAGACGACTATCTGTTCGTATCAGCCTACATGGTCAACTGTAGCCTCTCTGTGAACAGCACAGTGGGCAACATTGGTAATGTCCGTAGCAACGGCATCAGTATGTTCAAGCTTAGCACCGGTACGCATACAAACATCTCCTTCGTGGCAACATCAGATGGTGACGGTGCATTGTTCAAGCTATACTGGATGTCCAGTTCTAAGACGCCCTTCCTGATGAGCGACCAGCAAGTGGTGGTGGAGGATTTCTATTCCGTTGACAATCTCGTTGCATCAGGTTTTGAGTCTGATATTGTGACAGCATCAGGCGGTCTTCTGACCTTTGCACATGACGGTCTTGGCAATGATGTGGACTCGGTGTATTTTGACACTGAACCCATCCACGACCCAAGATTGATCCTCGAAATACGGCATATGGTCAATGAGACTGTGCAAGACATGGTCATCAGTGTCGTATTGCACTCAGAACAGAGATGCTCTGGTTTCAACCAGACTATCGTGCTTAATCCGAAGACATCTATGAATACTGAGCGACACCATGTCACACTCACCACAATCCGTTCGATAGAGCTGAGGTTGTCATCACCTGCAGTTAGCTCCAACATGGCATGGATTATTGACTGGCTGGAACTCTCGGTGGACTCTGACATAGCACTCACGATGGATGACCCGATGTATGTGTCATCTATTGGTGATGTTGTGTACGAAATCGCTGGTGATGAGCTAAATATCTACACAAACAGCACAACAACAGTAGAGGTATTTATCCCTGATGTGTTTGTCAACACCGCAAGCTACCCGTACATGCATGTTAAACATTCCAACAATATGACCAGTGCTAACATCACCCTTTGCACGACTGATGGAAATTTCAGCTACACACTGTCAGACACTGGACTTGATATGTTCAATCTTACTACACTGGAGGTAGACATCACCAGTATTGCAGTGCGTGTGACATCCGATGGTGCGAACCGTACCTTATCGCTCGATGCGATTGTCTTCTCTGACATTGCAACAACACTCAATCAACGGAACAAAGTGACGGTTTTCTACCAAACAGATACTGGTCTCTCAACAATCGTGTTAGACGATCATCTGATGTCATGGGACGTAGGTCTGCTGACCATTGGCAACGACACATGGGTTGGCTCACGCACCGAGACCAGCATCGTCGAATGGACATGGGATGTGATGATTGTGCGTCAGGACATTCTTGATACTGATGCTTCTGTGACCGTGATGTTCTTCAATGACGGTCTCATTGACTTTTTCATCGACACTGATTCGTATGGTGTCATTATGAACCATCAGTACACCGCAACCAAGTACTCTGATAGCTTTGGTGTAGTGAACAACACTGTTGTGAGTGATATTATCCGAACACCGACCTTTGCTGCGATGTATGGCAGCGGTGTTGGTCCAGCGGTCACCGCACTTGACGGTGAGAGGGTCACGGCATCTGTGCCGATGTCACGGTTCTCCATTGACATGAATGCCAATGACTCCGCCGTGCTTATCCCCTTCGTACAAGAGCGTTTCGAAACCATCGCTGGTGTCGAGATCGATCCCAACTTTGTAGTTTCAATAACTGATGTTTCAAAAGGTGGACTGCTCAGCGGATGGACAGGAATTATCGACTCGCAAGACGTTGCGTATTGGGATGGCAGATTCAGTGAAGTCTATGCATTGCATGAGACCTTTAGTGGCAGTAGTAAGTGGATTATCGACAACGAAGGGCAGACTATGGACACCAAAACAGCACTCGAAAAAATGACGGCCGAATCCATTGACGGGAAAATGATACTGACCCTTAATGCCAACGAGAGCACCACAGAGACCGTGGTCATGAAATACAACTTTCTCGACATCCCAGTGAAAAACTACCCATTCTTCAGGATTGTAGCATCCGGTGATGAGAACCTCACGTTGACTGTCAAGATTAACATCACAGGTGAATCCGTGCTCTATGATGTGTGCACAATCACGCCCACGGAGAAGAATGAGGAAACAATCAAGAACATTTATTACATACTCGACAGCGCTGGTAGGCCGGATGCTGTCATTCAGGGTGTGGAGATATGGATTGAGGAGGTCTCGCCATCAAAGATCTGTAACAAGACCGTGATGCTTGATGAAGTGGACATATACGCGATATCCGGCTTTGAGGCGATTATCATACCGAACTACACAAACGAGAACTCTGTGGCGAAGAGCAATGGTGCAATGCTCACACTGTCTGCGGACAAGGAAAAAAGGATGAGGCTGCGCAGGATTATGGAGCCGCGGATTGACACCACCATGAACAGGATATTCCAGTGGCGAGAGTATGTTGGTTACGAGTCCACGATAAACATAGTCGTGACCAATAGCTCCAGCAGTTCATATGTTATAGACGAGGATAACACCAACTGGGCAGTGGTCACTGACGATGTGTCTGAGATTCTCGAGATTGCCGAACTCAACATCACGCATGTGTCTGGCGCAAACACCGAGGGCGAGTCTCATATAGACTGGATTAGGGTGATGAAGCCTTACACCTCCCTCTATATGTGGGAGGGTTTCGATGACGGATCATGGACACCGACTGGCGGTTTCACACTCAGCGCATTCTCAATGCCTGCGCCTTCTCCAGATAATGAGATAAACGAACCCTGGACAGGTTCTGTGTCAGGACAGTCGGTGGAGCGGTGGTCGAGTTATGACGCCGACCCGGGCTCGTTCAGTAACGGTGGGCATCTCTCGATACATGACGCCACCCATTATGAGTGGACACAGTGGTACATTGCAGACGTGACACGGGATCACGGGTACACCAGTCAGCATACCAACATCAACAACGAACAGGACTGTGGTATCGATGACGGATACAAGGCGGCACAGGCTGTCGGTCCAATTGCGACAAATGAGTACGTGACGGCATTCAAGGTCTATATCAAGGCGTGGGAAGACCCATTGTTCATAGGAAAGAACGTTCGATGGCGGGTATACTCTGGTACGGAGACAACACCCAACTACAACTCGATATTGCGATCTGGCAGTTTTGACGCCTCCACATCTGCATTTGGCTGGTATACCATATCGTTCTCCGCAATATACGGCAGCAACTCATACCTCTGGATCTCCGTTATGGGCAATAAGTATCTGGATCATGGTGGTGGGCTCTCAAATGATGAGCATCCCACTGCCGATCAATATGTCTATTCCAGAGTCTATTGGAAGTATGACTCCACCTCGGACAGCAGTCCGGGAGGGAAACGGTATCTGAGTGGCATTGGCAGTGACTGGTATGACTTTGCGGTTCAATATCGGAAATACACAAAGTACAGTGGGTCATCAGTCTATAACTATGGTATCACGATTAACTGGCACGACAGTAGCGGGAACCATCAGCAGCAGTTGTCCACGGATGGTACAAAGGTCACACACTCTGCAAGCACGGACGATGTGTGGGTGACCGCCGTTTCGTCCATTACGAACATCAATCCCTCACGAGTGGTTTCATACTACAAACGTCCTACAGCGAGTACCAGTGCCTACTTCTCAGCAGACCCCGACACAGAGGTGACAACATGGGAGTTTCCGAAGGACTTTGTACTGACCAACTACGGCGACCATGATAATACGAATGACGGTAAGTTCAGGTTCAACAAAGACTCGTCATGGTCGTACTCAAGCATAAGTCCCACGGGGCCCTCAGTGACTATTGTCGGGAATCAGGTGACTGTCACAAATGTGGTGTACGGGACCGCGTACACACTGACATTCACACAGTCAAACACTGCACTGACGATCACACCAAAGAGGACCGATTCAGGGGGTAATGTGTTGGAGGACGGCCCTGATGATGTACCATACCTGGGATATTCACGAAGCACCACCTCTGCAGGTGCGGGCAACAATGGCATCTTCTATGTATACGGATATGTCTGGGACATGATAGACGGACACAGTGCCACTCTTGAGTTCAGTGAGACCTCCTCAAGTGGGCTGAGTACATACACAAGTAGCAACAGGCAGATGACCTATCCGGTTGACTCCGGCCTCTACTATCGGGTGTGTTGGGCATCCGACAGTGGATTGAAGCGGTTTTGTGAGGCTGAGGGTCACTACATCCGCGAGCCTGCACTTGATACGGACCTCTCCCACAATCCGAGCTATGACTCCTCTCAGCAGTCCAATAGTGAGCATGTGGAAGTGAGACTGGACTACATGTATGGTTCCAGTGACATCACCATGCATTATCGAGTTGGTGGTGGAAGCTGGCAGACCACTGTGGAGTCCGGTGTGACCCACGGTCCCACCGGTGAGCAGAACTATGCTCACTTCACCTTTGATGACTTTCTGGGGGTTTCTGACGAGGAGAAGACAATCGAGTTCTACTTCACGACGAATGCCTGGGGCGGGCCCCACACCTTTGACAACGGTGGGAACTACTGGTCATTCTATCTTGAGGACAGCGACACGGATGGTCCATCCATAACGAGTGTGTGGCCATCCGATCATGGTACTGTCATGGACAACAGTGCAAATGTAAGATATGGCGGCGTGTATGGTGACGGAGAGATCAAGGTCTATGCCACCATAACGGACCCATCAGGTATCGAACATGCCGAGGTCCACTGGACCTATCAGGCAGGCGGCAGTGGGACTGTGAGTCCAATGGAGCACTCCGGAGACCTGTATTGGGCATGGGTCCCGATTTACTATGTTGATAACCCTGAATTCAGTGACTACCTCAAATTCAACATCACTGCGTATGACAATGATGCGAGTATCTCATCGAGTTCTGAAACCAGGAGTCATATTAGGGTGCAGGATGATGACTATCTCGCCCCGACTGCAAGTGGCCTCGACAGTGGCACATTCATCGTTTCCCAGAGTATCTCTGACAGCGGTATATGTACCGACTACAACACCGGTAACTCTGGTATTTCCACGTCGTTCTCAAATGTGACATGGTACTGGACGGATGCACCAGAGACCGTCTACGAGGCAGACACGTTCAGCATCACGCCGAATATGAACAACGGTTATGACTGGTCATATACCATATCTTCCTCGCATTGGACCGAGGCGGACGAAGGTAGACAGATTACTATCACTCTGAATGTTGTTGATGATGACGATGACAGGGGTGCAATCGACCGTATGGCCGGCTCGTATAGCTGTCAGTGGACAATGAACGACGACGACACCACGGCACCAGTCATCGAGGCCACTGCCACATCACCCACAATGGACGACTCTGTGGTGCAGGACTTTGTGCTGTATGCGAAGATCTCTGATGCAGGTCCAGACGGTGTGAATGTGGTCAAGTTCAAGTATGACATAGGCGGGACCACATATGGGTCATTCCGGACCGCCTCCGACAACAACGGCACATGGTGGTGGTACAACATTCCATACTCTGAGTGGAGTGCCGAGGTCCAGAATGACCCGAGCGGTAAGACGGTGTACTTCTGTGTATACGCACAGGACGGTGACAACAGTCCGCTCTCGGTACAACAGAATGACATAGTCGGGAATCAGGTCAAGGACAATGACGCACAAGGGCCGAGCATCAGTCTCGTGAGTCCAATTGAGGGGTCCTTCAAGTATGATGCCGAGTGGCAGACATCAGGAATTGAGGTCTGTGTGACTATCTCCGACTCATCACCCCTGGACAGCAACAGCATTGAGTTTCAGTACAGAGAGCAGGGCTACAGCTGGGGCGCCTCTTGGTATGGATACACAAGTTCCGGTTCCGGAAAGTACTACTTCACAATACCCGACTCATGGCTGGACGCACATATCAACAGCATTGTTGAGTGGCGTGTGCATGCAAGTGACGCAGACAACAGTCCCACATCAAGCACGAGTGCGACGTTCAGTTTCCATGCAGACGATGATGATACCGTCATAGCGTTCTCGGAGTTGGGTCTGAATAACCCAAGCACAATGTACTCGGACAAGTCGTACACAATACGGATCAAGATCACTGAGGGCTCAGGAATAGACGCACAATGGGTGGAGTGGTGGTTCACCGGTGAGGCCCACCACGAGGAGAACATGACCCTCGAGTCACAGAACGGAAACGAATACATCTACAAGTTCACCATAGCTGCCCCGGGTGACTCTCGTGAGAATACGTTCTTTGAGTGGACGGTGCATGCACGAGACACCGACAACGACAGGGGCGACATTGACAAGACCTACCAGACCAGTCATCGCGACAACATCCCGATAGCAGATGATGATGCCGACACACCGGACATATACAACACCGTCACGAGTGGTGACATTCTAGACAACAACACAGGGAGTTACATATTGCGGGTATACGTGAATGACGAGTCGCCGGTCAACGTGACAGTGTGGTACAGGTACGGCAGCGGTTCATGGTATGGTCCATTCAACATAACTGACTCGAAGGTCGCCGTGAACAGCACCGCGTCTTACTTCACATATTACATAGCAAGGACTGGCGGCTGGCTCGACCATATCGGTGAGATGATCTACTGGAATGTCACGGTCTGGGACAAGGACAACAGTCCTCTCAAGACCGAGATAAACAGCATGCAGGCAGGTACACCGACAGATGACGACACGAGTGCACCGTCACTCACTGGCGAAGACCCGTCGAACGGTGCCTCGATAACCGATGGCTATATTGTCACACAGACGCAGGAGAAAATGAGGGTGGAGTTCAGGCTGACGGACAGACTCTCTGATGTGTCGTGGGTCAAGTATAAATGGTCCTTCAATGACGGCCCGTGGAGTGACTGGCTTGATGCCACGCGGTGGTATAACCCTGATAAGACCGACTGGTGGTACTTTGACATTGACTCCGATCTTCTCCTTGACAACACAGGCAAGACGTTCAGGTACTACCTCTGGGCCTCCAACGGCGACAACGACAGGCCGAACGATGCCGAAGAGTATCTCGAATCATATCCGAACAACTATCACTGGTTCATGATACGGGACGATGACATATCTGAACCGGACCTGACGCACGTACAGCCGAGTGCCCCGGTGTCGAACACGGACTTCACACTCTCATTCACCATAACAGACACTGATGGCGAGAACGGTGAGAGTGGTGTGTCAGAGGTGGTCCTCTACTACAGGTATAATAACAATGCATCTTCATGGATGACGACAACGGCATACTCGAAGAACGGTGACGTATACAGGTTCACATTGAACTTAGGGGATGACTGGGAGGCGTACGGTATTGAGTACCTCGTATATGTCAAGAACGGCGATACTGATCGTGGTCTTGCAAATGATGCAGAGTACGGGTACAAGACCGCCACGGGATCATACCTCTCCCTCTCGAACGCTGAGGGTAGCGGGTGGAAGCTAGCAGTGCTGGATGATGACACTGCGGCACCAGTGATAAGTGACATTGATACATCCGGTGTCAATGACGGGGGTCAGTGGTGCTTCAATGTCACGCTCAGCGACATGTCCGGTATACACACCGCATATGTCTCAGTTGATGGCAACATCAATCAGACTCTGATTCTCTGGGACAGCAGTGTTGATGCCGATTACTTCAGTGTAGACAACTATTACTTCTATGTGATACTCGACCCACTGCCACTCAATGGCTACCATACAATTGAGGTCTTTGCACTCGATGATGATGGTGTCGTGTCATCGGACAAGCTGTGGAACAGTCAGTCTGTGACATTCCTGTCGACAGATGATGACATCAAGGCACCTGATGTGAAGGTATGGATCCCTGATGCCGAATACGATGCGATAGCGACCATCTATGCCAATGTGACCGACTACAGTGGCATATCCGAGATCACGGTGTACTTCTGGCAGGGTCGTGGTGTCACCTCTGCGTCAATGGTGCTTGATGCCACATACAACGGCACATCTTGGAGATACAGGTACGATGTCTCACCAGAGCAGACATACTGGGGCTCCATGCTCTTTGCATATGTCTACGCTGTGGACGATGACTACGACTTTAGCAACTCGTCCGACCACAGCAGTGTGATCACGGCCACGGTGTATGGTACGATAATAGACTCCACCCCACCGATAATAGATTATGTCACAGGACCTGTGGGCACGGTGGAGTACAGTGAGGACAATCGCGTATGGGTTGTAGCGTATGAGCCCGAGGATGCATCACTCGTTTCTCATGCGTACATGAACTACAGCCTCAACGGTGAGTGGTTCCTCGTGGAGATGGGTTATGTGAACAGTTCACTGTCCAACGGGCAACACTATAAGACGTTCATGGCCAGACTGCCGCTGAGATACGGAGCGACCCTACAGTATCATGTGATATGTTATGACAATGCTGGTAACAGTGTGACGAGCGCCACATATACCGTGGAGAGTGTTGTGGACACCACACAGCCGGAGCTGCTATACTCGCAGGTGATGTATGCGGAGCCCGGTGTGAACGGTACACTCATTGCAAAGTTCTACGAGCCCGATATTGCATCCGGTCTTGTATACGTACAGGTGAACATCAGGCTCAGACAGAGCGGTACATGGGGCGACCTCTATCAGACCAATATGACCTACAACAGTAAGGCTGACACATGGGTGTTCACACTCCCAGCAGTCAGTGAGAATGACGAGTTCCAGTACTGGTTCAGTGCAGAGGATGCAGCGGGTAACATGTTCACAGGAGAAAACATAACATATGTGGTGAAGGACTTCTTAGAACCGACCATCATTGAGACCGGAGTCCTCAACTCTATAGAGGAGCCCAATAAGGTGGCATATCTCAGGACGATGTTTGCTGTCGAAACAGAGGGAGTCTACAGCCTCGTGGCACTGCGGAACGGCGCTGTCGCCAACATGACCCTGTGGCTGGACGGTGACGAGATTCCGAGTGGTGCACAGGTCATGCTCTCTAGTAGTGTACACATCGTCATGGTCAGGGTCGAATCGGCTGACATGTATGCGATGTGGGGTGTGCAGGTCATGAACATGAAGTCAGAAGTCTCTATCAATGAGACCGCCCTCGCATTCAACCTCCTGATGCCTGCACCACCTGCGGACGAGCTACGCATCGAGCGTGTGGGTGTCCTGGGTCCAATGACCGGCAATGACTATTATGCCACATACTCGTACGACGACATCGCCATAATAGAGGGCGACTTTGAGAACAGTGTCGACAGCTGGGAGTACGTCAACGCGAGGAGACTCAGTGCTCTTGGAATCGATGGATCATATGCACTTAGTCTCTGTAGTGACACAGGCGTAGAGGGTAGTGCGTCGTATGACTATGCAGGCAACATCACTGCTGACGCTCTGGCTTTCTATTACAAGTTCAACAGCAATACCGACTATACAGGTCTCGATGTTTCGATCGGATACATGGATGGTGACTGGCTCAACCAGACGCTGGTAATCAATGAGACCGTCACATGGAAGCAGGTTGTAATCCCGATCAGACACAAAGAGATATCGGTCGTGGTGCTATCACAGAACACTGACAACACTGACCCATACGCCCTACTTATTGATGATGTTTCGCTCGTGACAACGGAGCTTGTGAAGACAAGCTGGAGCACAAAGATGTATGACGACCTGTCACCTCACAAACTACTCGAAGTTGACGCAGGGACCGTTACAATGGAGTATGCTGGATATACTGAGTTTGTTTCACAGGTCGATACGAAAGCAGTCCTCGATGTCACACTTGTCAATGGTGTGCAAATGGATATATACTCCGGAGTGGTCAAGATAGCCTCAATTACGTCAAGTGCGAATGTGCCATTAATGGTCACGCGTGGATTGAATGTTTTGACAGTGTACATCAATGCGACAAACGCCAAACTGGGCTTTGTAGGTATGTATCTCAGGTTCACAAATGGCACGCAGGTGCCTGTGACTGTCCTCGGATTGAATACTGGTCTAGCATCACTGACTGATAGTGAGAGCGCGATTATTATACCACTGCTCCCAGAGTTGTGGCAGGTGGACGAGCAGAGCACCACAAATGTCACAACGACTGCCAACGATGACACATGGGAGATCGAGGCTGAGATTGAAGTCGCCTCAAATGATGACCTGACTGATGACATTGTGGTGTTCAATATCACAGAGGGCTTTGACATTCGTGTGATGCCAGTGCTTGTTTCAGAGATCTGTACAAATGACACATCACTGATGATCAGGTATATGGCTGAACTCCATTCTGCCTCGACAGGTGAGTCAGTCTGGGTAGCCATAGACTGGATTAATGCGAGTGTGGGCAACTATATGACTGATCTGACATGGGCAGCTGCGCAACAGTTCGGCACCTCTGCGGGAGACTACGATGAGTTGCTAAGCCTTGAGTTATGGATTGGGGACCTTACGGGTGACGGCGCGTTCATTACGGACACGGCGAGCGTGTCTGTCCTGACCTACTTCAAGTCTCGTGTTGGTCATGTCTACGAAACGGTCCCGAGAAACAACGGATACAGCAGTCTTCTCTCTGACTTCGACATTGCCATGGATGACTTCAACATATCTAGCAACGCGTTTCATGGATATGGCTCTGCGCTGGTTGGTGGGAGCAATGGCGCGTTGACAATAGATGTGTCAGAGGAGCCACTCCCAGAAATAATCAGGTTCTTCTGCAACGGTACAGTGTCTGTAGACATTAGCATATCACTGGACGGCAGTAATTACACGGTCAATGTGATGGACACGCCAGCTCAGGACAGCTGGTCCACGGCATTCACTGCCAGACGTGAAACTGTCGTGGGATGGTATGAGTACATCATCGACATACTTAGCACCGTGAAATCACTAGCTGTCGACAATGATGTCATGTTTAATGAGATCTATATATTTGAACTGACATTCGATTCTGCTGAAGCCAGTACTGTGGTTATAGATTCATTGAAGTTAGAGAACCATAGGGAAGTCATAGTCGAGATACCATACTGGGATGTTTCGATGGTCTGGGAAACGAGATGCCTCGGCTTCCATCTTGTTGGTACCGAGGGACTGAGTTCTGTGAACCAGCCGTATTACAGTGTGGACTATGATGGTATAACTCTTGAAACAACAGATAGATCATGGTATGAGGTGACGAACCTGTTCGTTTCTAACTACGATACAACCGCCGTAGTGGTACAACAGGCATACGGGATGGGACTAATTATAACTGACACCTATTTCATAAACAACACTGGATATGTATCATTGGACAGAAATGTAAGAAAACTTGGCAGCCCAGATCTCTATTCCAATGAAGTCATGATGACCTTCAACTATGATTTGGGCAAGGTCATGCAGGACTACTACATTGACTCTGCAAGCGTGCCTCTCTATGACTTTGGTGGTGTACTTCTGAGTCATGCATCCGACGGGATTGACAATACTCTGGATGTCGATGTTGTTGAGGAGGACGTTGACTCGCCATACTTCAGTCGCTCCATGAGCACCATTGTTGACATAAGCAGCTATGAGGCCTGCAACATCGTTTCTGATGGTGACCTGATGAGGATGGCACCAGAGTACAACAAGGACTCTTTCTGGGCAGAGTACTCTGGATTGAACATTGACAACAGTATTGCAAAGTGGCTCATGCTCTCGGTGGAGAATGTATACGACTACATTGGATATGTCGAGTTGTATGGTCCATCTGGTTTTCTCGTGCGCCATGAGTTCAACAAGTCAGGAAGACATACATTCGCGCTCTCACTGTCTGAGAATATCGTAGCGGTCAGAATAGGCGCAGAATCAGTGACACTATCAAACATACTCATGGTGGACTGGCTGACCATCAGAGAGAGACCGTTTGTGGTAGATCTCCCACCGACCTCAGATCTCACACTGAGAAGGCACTATCCCGATTTTGTAGAGGACTTTTCTGACATCTCGGGCTGGGACTTTGAGGAGTATAATGTCAGTAGTACGGAGTACTTCCAGTGCGGTGTCAATTCTGGTATGCTCATCTTTGAAGGCTACTTCCGTGAGAGTCATACGGACACAATTGAACTGACAGGACTCAACATTGACACATTCAAGTACCCGAACTTCAAGATGAACTACCAAATCGAGCAGAGAGGCCTCATAAACGGGCAAGTCACATTCAAGATTCATTATGTGAAGAACGGTGTGGAGGGTGTAAATACATACTACATCTTGACAGAAGAGAGCACATCAGGTGATGGGGTTGTCACAGAGAACCTAAATGTCACGACGGACGGCGGTTGGGTTACCAGCATAGAGATTGCGGCGGAGGGGTACAACGGTGCTGACGGGGCCTATAAAGTCTGGATTGACGATATTGTCATTGTCGAGGATACACTCGAGTACTACTACGTGTTTCGTTCACCGTTCTTCAGCGACAGCTTCACCTCTGTCAGTGATTGGAATAATGCTGACGGCACAGGATCTGTCACTTCATATCTGAACAATGACGGTATCAAGTTCACATCAACCTCAACGACTGCGAACTTCAGCAAGGACTGTCATCTTGAAATAAGATTTGACTCTGTGTTGGAGTTTGAGATAATGAACGGCGCTGGCACAATGCCTGACAGGATATGGGTGGCCTTTGATCTCCACAATACAACGAGAGTGGATGTGATGGAGGTGACATCTCCGAGTGCAACATATTACAGGATGGACCTTGAGAATTTCACATCACTTGAAGTCGACAAAGTTGTATTCGGTCTTGAAGGTAGTGGTGATGTATTGGCATTAGACTACATCAGAATCTCGGAGGCGTACAGCGCTCATGTATCATGCCGTCACATAGGTGGTTGGACAAGTACTGCAAACAGGCTCATGTCAGATGGGGAATCCGTCACAATCGAGGCATCAGTTGGTTCATGGAGCGCCAACTTCATGTTCCCGGAGGCACTGCCGTCATCAGTATATTCCACCCTGCGAATCGAGTACACGCTCGATCATTCCTCAGACGGGCCAGAGATACGACTGCGTGGACTGAACGGTGGCGATACGTACGACCACCTGTCAATGGACGAGATATATGAGGATGACTGGATTTCACCATTCATAGCAGACGGCGAGAAGCATACACTCTACCTCGATGTTGCAGAGAGGTTTCCGGGCAATGCGCTCTACCGCATCGAGATACGAGACACATCATCAGAGATGTACAACCTCACTATACACAGCATAAATCTCTTGGAGAAACAGGATGACATCGCACGAGTCGGGTCATCAGGATGGACGTCTGCGGCATTCATGACTGAAGATGCACTCCGGTTGCAGACAATTGCCGATATTCAGGGCTCCTATGGTCTTCAGTTCAATATATCCGTTCATGGCAGTTTTGCAGAAGCGATACGTGTTGAATACTCATCAGTCATCAATGCAGACATAGATGCTTACCTCTATGTCACCACTAACAACACAAAGTACGAATACAACATTCCGTTGTCGGCATGCCGCACAACGCAAATCATCAGTATAGCAAATGTCACGGATGAGATACTAGATGTGGGAATCACGATGAACTACACTTGCAGTAACGATGAGTATCTCTGGCTTGATATCTATGACCTCAAAATACTCTCAACCCCGCTCATCTCATATGATAGGTTTGAATCATTCTCGGCAGGGACAGCAACATTCACAGACATTATAGAAACACTCTATCACATCCAGACGCTAATCAATGAGGACGTGGTTGATCAGACGACTGGCACCGATGTAGGTACACACTCGGACTTCACAAATCTGCAGAATGCCATAACACTACTTGACACAATGACAGAGGGACTGACAGGTACATGGGGTTTTGACGGTGAGTTCAATGTGTCAAGCTACCTTGAAGTCCTTGGTGCAGTCGTCGAGATGTCAACCTACTGGCATCTCGATGAGGCGGACTCTGGCGATGCAGGACCATATATTGATGTTGCCGACTCCTACAACATTGTGTTTGGCGATCTGTTGACATCCGGAGTGCTACTTATCCAGACACTCGGTGATGGAGAGACATTGAACATCACGGAGCATGATGATGGTACACCACTATCAGAGCTCTACACGGCTGTGGTTGACTATCACAGTTGGACTGGACTCATCAGTGGGACAATAACAGATGTTCAGACTGATGATGCCAACTACATGACACTCACAGAGGAAGATGCTGGCGTGGCTGCTGTGAACGGTGAGCACGGCTATGACACCAGTAATGACAATCACTTGCCGGCCGATGTTGGTGTGGAAACATTACCCAATAATGCAAATGATGGTAACATTGTCACGGTGATGACGATCGCAGAGTACAATTCCGGAGAAGCAGGAAACCTACAGTTTGAAACAATAAAGATCACGAATGTAGGCACCGACTGGGTAGATGTGAACTTTGCAAACACATATGTCAGCCCAGTGGTGATTGCCACATTGGAGATTGGTGCTGGGCATGATCCAGCTGTCACAGCCGTCGACCATAGAGTTAATGCGGTGACGAGCACTGGATGCAAGGTCAAGATGGCAATTCCTGACCATCAGTATGGTGATGGCAGTTATGTGAATGGTACAATATACCTCTTTGTTGTGGAAGAGGGCAGCTGGGACGTTGCTGGACTACCAAAGATTGAGGCAGGAATACACACGACCAGTACTGTTGTGGCAAACACCTATGATAGTGCTGGAGAACAAGTCATACTCAACTCGACGCTCTGGAGTGGTGTGTCACAGGCCGAGTTCTTTGTGACTGTCGGTACTGAGAATCAAGCGGCAACAGGAAGCAAATGGATTAGTGCATGGGTCAATGGTGGGAGCAGGACCACTACCCCAACCACGAGTTCGTTCTATATTTCAATGAGTTCTGCAGAGTGTACTCCACAAGACAACCACCCGCAGGAAGATTTGCACTATGTAGTGATTGAGAACGGCATATTCAATTATGGTGGAATGCACATGCAAGTCGGTCGAACAAGTGACACAATTGACGAGTACACTTCCAACAACCTATACACTCACGAGTTTGGGCATACGCCTGTCTGGGGTGTCAACCAATACCTCAGAATGGATGGTAACAACGGTGGATGGACGAATTGGGCTGACGGGCCGTTTACAAGCACAACAATAGAGCCATACGTTCAGGAAGACAGGTGGCAAGACTCAGAAGTGGCACACACGACCACACAGGTCAGCTACATACTCTGTACAATGGATAACTACTCTACATCCCTCAATGGTGATAATTACGACCTCGACTTAGAGTATCAATTCAATGGAGTGGACACAAGTACCACATATGCAAACCTATCGATATACATCGGGTACCACAATGGCACTGAGGATCTGAATGTGGACTACTGGAACGGCACCAGTTGGAGTAGTCTGGGGATGGTACCTGCCGATATTGACTATCAGTGGTATAATATAACGATTAAGGACCCTGATATACCCATTGATGTCCTCAGTTCCGACTTCGAGATACGGTTCGATGCCATCACTAATACCAGTGATGTAACACACGACTCTTGGGAGATTGGCGAACTTGTGATTCACACATGGACCCCTGCCGTCATAGACTATGAGATGAACACAAAGTTCGATTGGGACACCACTGCGGACGATACGAGGACCTATGGAGTGGTGATAATCACAGTTGCATCGTCGAGCACAGAGGCTGCCTTTATTGAAGCATGGGATGGTGCCACATGGAATAGAATTGGTACAATAGACAGTGGAATATCCTCTGACATTACCTATCAGTTTGATGTGAAGAACGATACTGTTGACTACATCCTCGGTACAAACTGTACAATTCGGATCATTGGTGTCGATGAATCTCTAGACGCTACACAGGACAGTTGGGACATTGACCTGATTGAACTACATACATGGACCCCAGCAGTGGTGAACTACAGGTTCGATGTTGACTTCACATGGAATAGTCCCGTCACTGATGCTGAGATGTCATCCGTCTGCATGTACTTTGAGGGTAACTATGGAAATGAGCAATTATCAGTGTACTATGACAATGGTGGCGGTTGGACAAACACTGGTGAAGTGATACCAGCAGGACTGACTGGCTGGAAGAACATCACAGTGACGGGTCTGGTGACAACATCTACCTTTAGAATCAAACTCGTGGGCCAGTCAGAGTCATCAGATATATCACGGGACCGGTGGGACATTGATTATGTTATGCTGAGAACTTCCAGTTCAATCACGAGCCTTACGGCGTATGACACACTAACAACGGTATATGGTCACTGGTTGAATCAGGCTAATGCACAGGACATCGGTGGCGGATATATGACAGTGACCGAAACGGAGAACGGCACACAGTTCACAGATTTGAGTGACAGTGTAGATGCATATCTTGCATTCACAGGAGTTGTGTCACTGTTTGCGAATGCACAGTCACTTGATTCCAACTATATGACACTGACAGAGGAGGACACAGGTACTCCAGCAACAAATATGGAAGATGCTGTTGATAGTAACTCATCAGATGTGGACTCATCGCCTGACAAAGGTATTGAATCAAGTTTTGCCAACGCACAGTCCTATGATGGCGCCAGCATGAATATCACTGAAGAGAATACGGGTTGGAGCCCAGAAGAGGGCTTCAAGACCTACCATGGTTCATTCGAATTCACAAACACGCTCGGTGTCACCACCGATGTAAGTATCGGTGCTGTTGTCAACCCCAATCACGCGTTCATCCGGGTATACACTGCAGGTTCGTCAACACCGAACACACCCACAGAGGGTGCTGTGTCGGGTTACATCCTTAACTCCACACATATCAGGTTTGAGCGGAACACTGCCGTTTCAGGTTTGTGGGTATCATGGTTTGTGATTGAGTGCTTCAACAATGAGTTCACAGTACGTGCACGTGGGGATATCGAACTACTCTCCGGAGCAATGACAGGATCCGCGAGTGTTTCGGGGGTACAAGATATCAATAGGGTGATGGTGACGGAGTCTCATAGAGGCAGTGGCAGCAGCACCAGCGACTGGAGTGACACATTTGCGAAAGCATACATGACTGATGTGTCCACCGTAATGGTCAAGCGTGCGAGCAATGGTACAACTGTCAACATCAGGTATGAAGTGGTTGAGTGGCGTACCGACTTCAATGTGTATCGCGGGACCTTTGTAAAAAGTGCTACCACTCAGACGGTGGACATTGGCGGGACAGTGGACCAATCACGTTCATGGGCTTATGCAACATGGACAGCTCCGACTGATGGGATTCAACAGGTGCAGCTGGCTTATGGAATTATTTCTTCCACCCAGTTAGAGTTTCTTCATTACTCGGATAATTATGCATGTGATGTGCAGTGGTATGTTATCGAACATCCGACAAATCTTGCACCGACAATCACGAGATATAGCTATAACTGGGACCCGACCACAAGTCCGGACAATGTCAGGACGAACGCCATAGGCACTGCGATTGCAACGGATCAAACATTCATACACATGAGTTGTACTACCTCTGGTACTGGTACCGCCTTCAGGAGAGACTTTAACCTTCCGAGGTTGGTCAATGCCACCTCATGGAGTGAAACGCAGTACAACCCGACTACTGCCAGCTATGATCAGCATGAGACGCGTGCTGCGGTGATTGAGCTGCCATACTCACCAGGAAGCAGTGACAATTATGAGATCAATGCGGAGTACCAATGGAACACTGCCCACTACACAGAGGTGAATGAAGAGGTCTGCATATATGTTTCATCTCACAGTGGTACAGAGGTTCTGAATGTTGAGTACTGGGATGGCGCTGGCTGGAGCACCATCGGCACGATAAGCAGCACGGGTTGGAGCAACATCACGGCGGTGGGTCTCACCAGCAGCACTTACACTATACGAGTGGTTGGCGGTATCGAGGCCAATGACACATCTGCGGACATCTGGTACATCGACTACATCGGTCTTCACACATGGAGTGATGCAGTCGTAAACTACGAGATGAATGTCAGATTTGACTTCACAGATGTGGTGACCACACACGACCACACTAACCTGACGATTTACACAGATGCTGTGCAGACAGAACCCCTGAACATCAGCATCTACAATGGTGTGGGATGGACAAATCTTGGTCAGATCAGTAGTGCTGGTTGGAATAACTTCACGATTGATAGCCATGTTGCCTCAACAATCAACATAACCCTGTTTGGTTCCGACGAAAACAATGATGCCACACAGACATCATGGGACATCGACTACGTCGGTCTGTACAGCTGGACTGATGCTGTCAGTAACCATAGAACTGAGGCAGAGTTCACATGGAGCAACATTGATACTGGTGCGTCTGAGGCGTATGTCACGATATACGCAGAACAGTTATCCACAGAGATGCTTGAGGCCTGGGTGTACGATGGTGCATGGCACTATCTCGGAAACATCACTAATGCGCATGGTTGGAACAACTTCACAGTCACAAATTACTTTACGAATCCGAGCTTCAAGGTCAAGATAGTGGGCGCCACTGAATCAGCAGACCCCTCTCAAGACACATGGCAGATTGACTATGTCGGTCTTGAAACTCGGGTTGTGCAAAGAAAGAACTATCTGGTCAACATTGAGTGGAACTTTGATGGTATCACAAATTATAATGAGGACAACGAACAGGTCTGCATCAATGTGCTCACCATGGGTAGTGAGACACTGAATGTTGAGTACTGGGACGGCGCTGGTTGGAGTCTACTCGGCACAATTACTGGCATAGGTTGGAATAATTTTACGGCTCTTGATCTCACAGGTTCGAGTTATAAGATTCGACTAACAGGCACAGATGAAACAAAGGACATCTCACAGGACTACTGGAACATTGACGATATACTCTTGCACTGTTGGAGTGTCCGAAACAACTACGAGCTGAGTCTTGAAACACAGTGGAACAGTGTCGACACCAGCGCTGATGATATTGAGTTGTGCATCTATGCGGACACGCTGGATACAGAGGATATCAAGGTGGATATATGGTACAACAGCAGTTGGATGACCGTGCTCACCGATCTTGTACCGAACTCATGGAACAATATCACCATCAAAGGATACATTCAATCGTCAACGACAAAAGTGAGGTTTGTTGACGGTACAGCGGCACAGGACGAGGCACAGGGATCATGGAATATCGGTTCCGTCCTGCTCAGGTACACGACAAACAGTATCGCAGCACCAATTCAGTATAGTGCAATTGAAACGCCTCTCATTGGTGGAATGTGGTACACACCCGACTATAACATTACTGTGGTGTCATGCAATGGTGAGGTATATGGCAAGCTGAACGCAACAGCATCTCCCATCACTGCAAAATGGATGGTGAACGGACCAGTGTACCACGGTGACGCGATCATGATGCGTTGGCGATACACGATTGACACAGACCCTGTGAGTTCCACATATCAATTGATTATTGAGCATGACAACATGAACACGACCCTTGCCATTTTGCCGAACGGGTTCACCAAAGGCACAAGCAACTGGACCCTCACACGCGTGGCACTCAATAATATTGGCATAACACATGTCAACAATATCTATATCCGTGCTGAGTCCGGGGTGATGCACATTGACTACATCTGTATTGGTCACGGTGGTGTCATCTCCACGGGATTACTTCAACCGAGTGACGTGGTCGGTGACCTGAGTACTACGTCATACGGCTTTGATGTGAGCGGTATGGATCTTGTAGAGTTCACATATGACAACATCAATCTCATGGTGTCTAACGACATCTATCTATCGATGAATGTCTACTTGGACTCGAACGATGAACACTATATCGTCATAGACGGCATATATCGGAATCAGACAGCTGGCACTGTGACATACATGATTCCAAACATCGTTACGGGATGGAACAAGCTCAGCATGAACATAACGGACATTGTAACCACCTATGGACAGATGGATCTCGTCGACAGGGTGACAATCCGAGCAATAAGGCCCTCTTTCATCGTGAGCATGCATGTCGATTGGATAAAGGTCCTCACCCACAGCAGTAAGACGGTGATGTCTGATTACATAGAGATAATGGGACTGAAAAACACAGACGGCATAATCATCTACGACATTGCTGATTACACACAGGGTTTCACGCCGACTGGTGGTAACACGCTCACGGCCGTTGGTGTGAATGGTGAAACTGAAATGAGCGTAAGCATGTTTGTCGGTGACATAGACTACTCTGACCCAATGCCAGCACACCAGCTTGCTAACTACCTATATGATGGCGTGCCGCTCGCTGTTACATACTGGCCAAAGTCATCATTGAAGATTACAACTAATGGACATGACATGGATCTCAGAGTCGAAACACCCAATATGAAATTCACATTGGGTGATGATGTTAATGCGGTGCTCGATTCTGTCGATGTGATCAGGAGCTACGAACAGGTCGAGATACGGATGACAGGCTGGGTCGACGGGAAACAGATGAATAGGACATATGTGATACGCGACTCGGGTGAAATCAATTGGACAACCTACCTCGATGACACCATGACACTGGACAACTTCCGCATCGACAGTAGCTATTTCCGTATACAACCAGATCTACATTACATAAACACCTTCGAAACTGTTAATGTCACTGCTATCTCTGGTGTAACAACATCACTGACTAGTGCATTAACCGAGGGAAGCAATGCAATTTCCATTCAGTCATCAGCAGCCTCTGGTGGTGTCAGAATTGCGGATGGATTATCCCTCTCAGGTGATGACTATTGGAAAATTCGGTTCGTTGTAAGACCCACATCTAGTGACATAGACATGAAAGTACAGCTCACTCTTGACGGGTCAGAGTTTGCATATCTATTGTCAAGAGACAACGATACGCACTTCGAGTATGGAGAAGACCTTGTATATAATGAGCGGCAGGTCATCATGATGGATAGGTATTCCTTTGACACCGATCTAACAGATAGGACCATCAAGGCCGTTAGTGTCTACATCGGCAATGGTCATAGTATAATCATTGACGACATGTATATGTCGGACATGCCAGTTAGTAATGGACCGCAGTTGCTCTGGACCGTGAAGAAGGCAAGCAACAGCAGCTATTACTCCTACCTCGATCCGTCAGTGAGGTACACTGACAGTGACGGCATTGTCATGTATTCTCTTGACAGCAGAATCGGTATGTCTGTAAATGCAAACTGTTCAATGCAGAACGGCGACTTCGTAACTCTGCTGAATGGATCACTGTATGTTGGTCCATATGCAGATGATGAGTCACACATCTATGCTAGAGAGGTCACACCGTCATCGGTCCTTGACATAGATGAGGAGGGCAGTCTGGTGTACTCTGTCGACATGCGGAACGGCGAGGACAGAGAACTCACTGTCATATTCAAGAACAATGACAATAGCGTCTTCAAAACGGTGATCGTGCACAGCACAACGGGTGTAAACGACATTGACAACGGAATTATGTATCTCAACAAGACCCCTGGGAGCATTCATCAGGTACGTCTCTCGATACCCACAGTCCTGTTTATGCTCAACGAGAGTGGTGATTTGCCTGACCTCTACAGCTTCACAACAAACGTGACGGGACGTGTGGTACAGGTGATGACAAAGCCGGTGTCCCCACTGCTTGAATACTTCACGGTGTCTACAAAGCTCATAGAGGAGGTGGCAGGCGGTGTTGATGAACAGGGATACATAACTAACTGGATTGCGAGCCCGCGTGATGCGATGGACAGATCCCTGTATACATCTAGGAACGCAGAGGAGTTTACATTCATTCACAACCTCCATATATCACAAGAAGACATGGTCAATATGACATCGTCCCACTACCTGTATCTCAACTTCTTCACCGATACAGACTTCCCGGACTATGAGAACCACACATCAACCAGCGGTGAAACACCGGTATATAGGATGGCTGACTCTCTGTCGCACTCCGGTCTAGAGTACTACTTCGAGCTCACGGTGGAACGCAAGTACACAACAGAGTGGGAATACCTTGACGGTAAGTGGGGCAACACCATCACAGACGACTACTACTTCAGCATAGTACAGAAGGAAGTACATGAAGGGTGGGTACAGTCCAGCAAGGTGATAGCCAGTTGGACTATGAGCACATCAGAGGTGCAGCAGAAGTGGATGTTCTGGGAGTATGACCTCACTCATGGTAGGCTCCAATACAGCTTTGTTGACGATGATGGCACGCCGACCTCCAAGCCGGTCACAAAGACATTCATACAATATCATGAGCTGAATACATTGACTAGCATAAGCATACTCAAGCTCACCAACAATGCCAGCTTCTACTTAGACGATGTCTCTGTTATGACACAGAATGGCACAAAAATGATGTTTCATGACGACTTCAGCTATGGTTCCGTAGCCGAAATGGCAACACACGGTGGCTGGGTGTGTAGCGGAGAGTATAATGCAGAGCTCACCACTGCAAAGAATATAGGGTTCAGCAGGTCGGTGCTGGATATTGATCCGGTTGTGTTGTGCGACTATGCATCACCAAGTGCACAGATAGAGTTCGGCGGTGGATGGTACCGTGTGACCAATTACAATGAGACCACCAGTCCCGGATATCTGAGCGGGTTCACGGAGAACATGCTCCAGTACTTCACGACAAAGTTCTATCAGCACTACTTCACCGTGGTGGATGTTCCGCGTGCCGGTCTTTACAAGATTCAGTTCATCTCCAACAACAATACTGGACGACTGGTCTACATCGATGGTGCAGAAGTGACACCTGTCAATAACA
>JAGSHP010000101.1 GCA_029855925.1 Candidatus Thorarchaeota archaeon
GCATGAAGAAGTGCCCATGGATCTTCGCCCCCATGTCGATTAGGTTGTAACAGAGCTCTAGACTGGCGCGTCTGTCATCAGACGTTTCTCCTGGAAGTCCAAATATCATGTCCACATGTGGTATGAAATCGTTATCAAGAGCGATTCTGACTGCTCTCAGCCCATCCTCAACTGAGTGGTGCCGATTACTGATCTCGAGTACTCTATTGCTCCCTGACTGAATCCCAATCTGAAGAGTCCGATTGGCAACGTACTCTCTCATCATCCGAAGTATCCCGTCACTGACAAACTCCGGTCTGACCTCGGATGGGAATGCGCCGAAGTATACCTCATCCAAACCCTCTATTGACGTTGTTTCTGCAAGTAGGTGCTGAAGCTTTTCCGGCTCGGGCCGTCTTCCAGACCCTCCGTAGCTCAATGCATTTGGGGACAGAAACCACGTCCGCCTAAAGCCCCTCTCTGAGGCAGCCCGACGTAGCCAATACACGACTCGGTCTACGGATCTGTGTCGCACTCCATTTCCCGAGAGAAACGGTGTACTACAGAACTTGCATTTGAATGGGCAGCCACGAGTCACTTCGACGGGCCCAAGAATGTGGTGTTTCAGCGCAAAGGGAGGAAAGTCATCAAGCTTGACCTTATCCCGATCACGTGGTCTTGGGATGTCTGTTGTGGTTTCCGTGACGACTCCGTCAACTCCTGACGCATCCTCCCCGTTCACAAGGCGGTACACCAGTTCCTGAAAGGACTCTTCGCCCTCTCCCACAACAACATAGTTGAATCCCATATCGATAAGGTCTCGGGGTCTCGCACTGGCATGAGGGCCTCCCCCGACAAGAATGACCTCATCTCCGAAGTGGTCCCTGATTCGTCTGCTCTCCTCGGTGACTCTCTTTAGTTGGGTGCTCAGTACCGATTGGGCAATTATCACTCTCCCCTTTGAGAGGTGTTTCCCCACGAGAGCATTGGGCAACTCGGTAGGTGCAATAATATCAAGTGCTTCCAATCTATGATCTATTTCCAGCGCTCCAATGAGTGCTGCGGCACTGTACCTCGATTGATGGTGGACCCTGAAGATTAGTGTGCGGGCATCCACGTCATGCACTCGCTCTCTTCTAGTTGATTGTCTTCTCAGTCACTCCGTCGGATGTGACGATCATGAGATGAATGTCTCCACCTGATTGAGCATCTCTGGCTATTCCAGCCTTCACTGCAGCTATTGCAACTGCCTCAGCCTCAGCAACAGTAAGATCCTCTTTGTACTCCTGCTCCAAGACACCAAAGGCTGTCTGGACCCCAGTCCCCGTTGCCGTATAGTTGTCAGGGATTAGCGACCCGCCCATGTCCAGAGTGTAGAGACTTGGCCCCTCCTCGTCGACACCCACTATCACCGTTTGAACATAGAGGGGTGCCATTTTTCGGGCGTATAGCACATTAGCGACCATCTTTGACAGAGTCTTCACGCTGATGGGCTTCTTCTCATGAAGCTCGTACAGCTTGATCTGTGCACGAAGTCGATTGACAAGCATCTGGTAGTCAGATGATAGTCCTGCGGAGGCCAGAACAATGCGGTCTGTGAGTTTGAAGGCTTTCACACCCTTTTCACTGAGAATGAACGTCCCCCAACTTATGAGGGAGTCCGTTGCTATGATTGCTCCATCTTTGCATTTGATTCCGACAACTGTTGCACCTGTAGGAAATGACATTATAGTTCTGCCTCCACGCTTGCTCGTGTTTCAGAATAAGGTCATTCCATCCTTTTTAAAAACTTTACATAGCACCAAAGAACGACCAATAATTCGCTAATCTACAAGGATTGATTGAATATGCGCACGTTGAATCCCTTTGCCAACCTTCCGACCATCATGAGAGCAGAGGAGATCATTGAATATGCGCACACTCGTTCCAAGAAGTTGAGCATGAAGAGCTCACGTATGATCCCCAAGCTTGAACGTGTTCGTATACGTGAGATTGCTCGCTTGCAAGAATTCACCCGACAGGTCAAGACCAAGCTCAAAGAGGCGGTCGAGGAGTTTCCGTCCCTCGATCATGTACATCCATTCTATCACGAACTTGCGCAGACCCTAATTGGCATAGATCGTCTGAAACAAGCACTGGGTGCGGTCTACAATTGTATTGGACCGATTGACAGCATCACCCAGAAACATATAGAGGCAATGAAGCTGTCAGAGGACTATCGGCAGATCAAGCGCTCTCGCAGTGCAGCCAAGGGGCGGATTGCCTCACTGCTGCGGTCTACAGCAGAGAACCTCGACTTGATAATCGAGGCAAAGACAACGCTGTCGAAACTCCCCGGAATCAGTCCGGACACACCTACAATCGTCTGTGCAGGCTTTCCGAATGTGGGAAAGTCCACCTTTGTGAGAGCCGTTTCCACCGCGAATCCAGAGATTGCATATTATCCATTCACAACAAAGGAAGTAATAGTCGGGCATCTATTTGTGGGTGACAGACGCGTCCAAGTGATAGACACTCCTGGAATTCTCGATCGGCCGATGAGCAAGCGCAATGATATAGAACGTGCAGCAATTGCAGCCCTGAAGTATCTTGCTCATGTTATCATATTCATGTTCGACCCATCTGAGGCATGTGGCTGGAGCATGGATGAACAGATTCGCCTGTACAAGGAAGTACAGCGCATGTTCCCCCTAAACCCGCTATTTCCGGTGTTCAACAAGGTGGACATCACTCCACCTGAGCGCCTTGAGGCAGCACGTAAACAGATTCGTGGAGCAATAGAGATTGTTGCCGTTGAGGGTGAAGGCGTTAAGGATCTAATACACCTGGCCTTGGATGAGATTGACTTCGAGGAACCAGATGGCGAACCAGTGTCCACTCAATCCTCAGACCATGTCTGACTCTGACCACTCAAAGTGAGAGTCCCAGAACCGTTCTTGTTTCTTGAAATGTCCGCCTTCACGCCTAGAATGTTCTGAGCAACCCAAATATTCGTTTCAAGATGCGAGGTTATCTCTGCCACACCAGTCGTACTCTCCCCGGTGGCTATGGCCATGTATGGCACTAACATATCTGCCAAATGACCGTCGACCGGCATACCCGTAGATAGTGATCGTAACAGCTTCTCTGCAGCCTCAATCCCAACCCTCTCGGCGCTCTTTCTCTTCTCGCCAAGGGCATCCGCGCCAATTCGGTTGCCTCGCTCATCCTCAGCCCAAAGAACAATTCCGCTCCCTGGCCCACGGTGCGGGTCACTCTCCTTTGGGTAATGCTCAATTGTTATCTCGACATTCTCTATGCCCCCAGACTTCAGGCTCTTTCTTGCAGCCTTGGCTTGACGCTCCGCGACATGTTCCGGAAGTCTGACACAATGAGATATCCCTCGGACGGAAACAAGCTTGCCGAACCTCTCCTCTCTAATTGGTCTAATGTGTTCAATCGGATCGACTACACATGTCACCTCGCCACCACCCCGAGGAAAGTGACCCCGGCGGTGCTGCTCCATTGTTACGCGTATCCCCATCTTGGAAACTGCCGGAACAAACACCTCTCTCAAATAATCGACCGGAGGGCTCCAGGATACGTCAGTCCCCCCTCTGAGATGCAACGTGATCCTATCTGGCGCCCGTACCGCTGCCGGCAGTACAGCCTGAAGAACCAACGAGATTGACCCGGCAGTTCCAATATCATACTTGAACACTCCATGGACCCTCTTGCGTGGGCGAAAGACGATCTCTTTGCTTCCCTCATGAAGTCCGGAGATGTCCGCATCGACGAGTTGCCCCGTCAGATCGACCCCTGCCATGTGCTGCCGCTTGAGTCCCGGTCGAGGGCGACTCGCTCGAATGTTATAGACTCTGACTGGCTGTAATGTGAGTGCCGCCAGTGACACTGCCGTGCGAAGAATCTGGCCTCCTCCTTCGCCATAGGCGCCGTCGATCTCAATCATCAGTGCATCTCCATGTATGGACTATTAAGGTCCATTTTCATTTGTTACTGTTGTCAATGGTATCTAAGAAAGCTTATCAAGCATAGCTATCGATTAGTGGTCGAATCGAAATGCGTTCGGTATTTGTTGGTCGCTTCCAACCAATTCACAAGGGGCATCTGTCCACGATTAGGCAGATTCTCGATGCTGGTGAGGACCTCATTATTGCCGTGGGGAGTGCCCAGTACTCTCACACGCCCGATAATCCATTCAGCGGGGGTGAACGAATCATGTTCATTAAACGGGTCTTACTCGATGAGGGTCTTCCCCTGAACAGGATTGATATCGTTCCGGTCCCAGACATTCACATTCATCCCCTCTGGGTTGCACACCTACGAAGCCTCGTCCCCTATTTTGAGA
>JAGSHP010000293.1 GCA_029855925.1 Candidatus Thorarchaeota archaeon
GTGTATAAGAGACAGGAGACACCCAGACCAACCAGACCACCCAACCCAACACCCAGAACATTTAGGGAGAGAAGAAAGACGACGAAGAGCGGCACTGCAAGCATCGCGAGGGGGGCTGGCGAATACCATGCCAACATGATGATGACGGGTGTCGATACACTTAGCCAGAACAATGAACTCCAGATGACCAATACTAGAGTCTTCTCGAGAAAGATGGTACGTGGACGCAAGGGCATTACCAGAAGGTACTCAACCCTACGGGTGTTGCCCACTGTTGTGGCTGCAAACATGATGGAGCCAATAAATGAAAAGATCAGAAGGATGTTCAGAAGCATTGCGAGAAAGCCGGAGCCAGCCACAACCATCTGACGGATGGTCATCCAGTCAAGGATAGAGAGAAGTAGTGAAACAAACCATCCAATCAAGATACCAATTACCGGAAAGAGCACGACTCGGAGAATCACACCCCAATTGCGTTTCTTCTTTGACCGCTTTCCAGGGGGAGAGAAACGTCCATGCTGAGTGAGGTCGAGCCGGAGCAGGAACCAGATGTCGGAGAGAGTCACTCGCCGCCCACTTCCTCCAAGAACCTTGCAATCTGCTGCATGTCGGGCCCACCAGTCAGTGAGAGAAAGATATCCTCCAACGAACTCAGACCCTTTGCCTGCTGACGAAGAGAGTCCATGGTTCCTTCAGCAATCAGTTTTCCATGATCGATTATTCCGATTCTATCGCACATGCGTTCTGCAATTTCAAGCACATGTGTGGACAGAAGAATTGTAGCCCCACGACTTCGGAGACCATTGAGTATCTCCTTGATGGTCGCAGCGCCCTTGGGATCAATTCCCGCCTGCACCTCGTCCAGTATCAATATGCGTGGCTTGTGAATCAGGGCCGCAACGAGGCTGGTCTTTCGGGACATCCCCTTTGAGTAGGTGGAGATGAGATCATTGCTTGCGTCATATATGTCAAGCAGCTGCAGCAGTTCCTCAATTTCCTTGTCGCGGCCTGAGCCGCGGGGAATACGCCAGATGTCTGCCACGTAGTTTATGTATTCCCAGCCAGTGAGACTGTCCGGCAGATTTGGCTCCTCGGGGACATACCCCATGACTCGCTTCGCCGCGACACTGTCCGTTCGGATGTCGTGTCCAAGAACTATGGCTGTTCCAGACGTGGGTTTGAGCAGACCAAGAATCATTCTCATGGTCGTGGACTTCCCTGAGCCGTTAGGGCCAAGAAGACCGTACATCTCTCCGGGGTTCACAGTGAAACTAATAGCATCAACTGCAGTCAACTCACCAAAAACACGGGTCAGCTCTTGGACTTCGATCATGGGCAGTCCTGTTTTCAGATTTGTGTCAGGATATATGCATTATTCTTTCCGCTCATACACGTCGCTGTCGTGTACACATATGTATAATATGACCTAATAGTGTATATTGTGTATCCCAGATTTCTTTATATGTTCGCAACCAAGAGGAATTGTGACGCAATGATTTCCAAGGTCAAGAGTGCTTGTTAACTACAGGGACCAATCTACATTCACATAATGACTTGGATATTCCAGTCATCAGCAGGACAACAATCATCCTCAAGTCATCAACCAATTCATATTGTGCTCTTCACCTTTGGAAGTACGGAGTGAGTTGTCATGGTAAAAACAGTAGAAGCCCCTCCTGAAATGCACGGGCTAATTGATTCAATCGAGCAGAAATATGAGGAACTTCTCAAGACGGAGCTCATCTTCAAACCCGAAGAGAGCCGAATTAGTCTCTTAGGTAGCGAGGCCATGTTCATAGGACTGAAGGCGATAGCTATTGATCTGAAGGACGAACTCGACCAAGTACTGGGGGAGGCTGGCAGAAACCTTTTGATTTACAGGCTAGGACAGTCCTTTGGACGATCCGAGGCAGAGCGAATTCTGCCGAAACTTGGTCTTACCGAGCTTCCAGCGAGAATTGCTGCGGGACCAATTTGGGCAGCCTATTCGGGCTTTGTAAGAGTACGATTGCTTCCAGGGTCCGTTCTTGAGCCAAATGAGAACTTCTTCCTCTTCTATGAACACCCAAACAACTTCGAGGCAGTCCAATGGAAGAAGGAAGGACGGTCAGCGACGGAGCCTGTTTGCTTTTTCAACGCAGGTTATTCGTCTGGATGGTGCTCTGTAGCTTCTGGTGTTGAACTCGAGGCTGAAGAGATTCTCTGTGAGGCAAAGGGGGACAATGCATGTCGCTTCATCATGTTCCCACGGAATCGAAGAATGGAATACATGGAACGCATTGACGAGTTTATCAATAAATAAAAATAGGAGACTATGAATGATGAGTGCAAAAATAAAGAAACTCTCAGAAATCCTAAGCAAACTAATGGCTGATAGCGAGGTTGATGGCTGTGCTCTTGTGAGTAACAGAGGTCAACTGATGGCGGCTCAGCTAAGCAAGGATGTCGATGAGAAAGCAGTTTCTGCAATGGCTGCTGCCCTTCTGTCAATTGGAAATCGAGTTGGAACGGCACTGGCATCTGGAAACCCAAGAGGAATTCTCATAGAGGGTGCGAATAAGATGGTCATTGTTCGAAGCATCGAGAGTGCTGTCATCATCGCCACTGCGCCTGCGGACGCAAAGGTGGGTCTGATTGATTTCGAAATGGACAAAACCGTGCAACAGATTAAGCAGGCATTGTAAGCAACAACAGCCACAGATACTAGAACGAACTACTTGCAGAGGAGTTTCCCAAGAATGCCTGCAGTAACCCTGAAGCCATACGACTACAAGGTCTATGTCACAGGTCCCTTTCAAGCCGGAAAGACCACACTAATACATACACTGGATCCAAAGGCAATCTCAATTGAGCGTGAGATGCGGGAAGAATACAGGGGCGAAAAAGGAACCACAACAACGGGGTTCGATCTTGGACGCGTCATATGGGTACGAAAAGAAACGTCACATGACGGTCTCATTGTTCCCAAATACGAGTACGAGGCTGAAAAGTCTGAGTATGATGGATGGATTGCGAGGGAGATTGAACTCCGGGGAGTTCCTGGACAGCTTCACTTCAAATTCGTGAGGGACACGATGCGAGCCAACACCGACGGGGTCTTGATGATCGTTGACTCGTCAGACTATGGAAAGATTGGAGATGCAAGTGCGATATTGGCTGAAACGACTGCTGCATTTGGGGACATTCCGTTAGAGGTAATTGCAAACAAGCAAGACCGCAATGATGCGGCGACACCTGAGGAAGTCGCATCATGGCTCGGAGTTGCCGCTGCCACCGGAATAAGTGGAAAAGACCATGAAATGGCGAAAGATGCACTGGTAAGACTACTGCGAAAGTTGGAGGCTGATGCCATGACCTCTGAGGAACAGTCTGAAGAGTCGATGAAGGCGTCTTCAATTTGAGGAGTGAGTAATGTTGAGTGATAATCCGGAAGCAATACCACCAGTCCAACAGATTCAATCAAATCTGGTTGATTTCAATACAAGAGTATCAATCTGGGGAGTATTGGTCTTTACGATAGACGGTTATGTGATTGCGCATTATAGCTCGGGTCAAATTCCAGAGGGAATTGAGATGGCGGTCAGCAGCATGTCTGCAGGTCTAATCACAATCTCAGAGGACTTCATCAGGATAATTGATGCGTCAAAAGAGTTCAAGACAGTTCTTGTGGACTCCGGGGATGAGGTGGGAAGTCCTGGATTCTCGGTGCTTTTGGGCAATGTTGCAGAGAACGTGTTGATAGCTTGCATCTTCCCGCATACAACACAGCTTGGTCTATTGACCTTCGAAATGGAGAACCTGAGAACTAGGATTCGAGAGATAATCGACGCATGGGATGTAAAACTACACAGTGAAACCTTGACATAGGTGTTAGTAATGAGTTTGGCAAAAGGTAAAAGGCTTGAGAATGTGATTCGCAGTCTGCAAAGCCAACTGAACAATCTAATAGATTTATGCATAATCACTAATGAGCGAGGACTCATAATGGCCACCCTGAAGAGCAATCCCAGGGAGGACGAGAGAGCTGCTGCAATGATATCTTTGGCATCTGATAC
>JAGSHP010000015.1 GCA_029855925.1 Candidatus Thorarchaeota archaeon
CACCTATAGTGCGCAGGTGATACTCTCATCGCGCGACATCTTCCCACTCGTTGGGAGAATACAGTCAGCCAATGGCTCCAAGACCCTGACCGGTCATCTCTACGTTGAGGACTTTGCTCTCCAGCAGGCGGACCATGCTCGTTCGTCGCTGGAACCTGGAGAGTACGCACAGGGTCGGATCTATGCGACTCAACCGGGTGACTCACCGATCATCAGTCAGTGTCACATCACGCCGGAGTCAACACTCAGTTCTCCTGTGGAGATCGGCACCGTCTACAATGTCACACTATCTGTCAAAGACGAGAACGGCACATTGCTATCGAATCCGAACAGAGCCCGTGCGGCGATCAATAATCTGCCATCGACCATGGTGGAGCTGTCTGTCTCTGCGGACGCAAGCGGATACATGACCTTTGAAATCAATACAGGAGAAATAGGTGTCAGACCTGATGACCACATGATCGCAGCCATCTACAAGCCCACCAACATGTTCCACGACTATTGGAACTACACATTCGTCCTTCAGGACACCGTGGCCCCGGCAATCACTAACGTGACCTGTGCAATTGACTACGACGACGGCAAGATAGACTTCAGTGCATTGGTCTCTGATTACGACCTGAACACGACATCAGTGGTGCTCAAGATCATAGACGGCTCAACAGACCTGAATCTTGCCGAGTCTTACGGGATGACCTTCAACGGCAGTCACTATGTTGTCAGTGCCAACTTAGCCTCTTTTGCCTCAGACACGGTCTATTTCCTGGTGACTGCTGAAGACAATTCGGGGAATGCCGGACAGTCTACGCTTGACTCGCTGGCACTCACAAAGACAGCGGTGTCCCCACCAACTCCAATGGTGGTCTACTTGGCCGCCGGAGTGGCCGGACTGGTCGTTGTGGCTCTCGTGGTCTATGCGATCCGCAGGCCTCACTAGGATGTGTGGTGACCCGGGAGTTATAGTTACCAAGGAGATCCATCGCGGCAGGGGCTTGCTAGGCTGTTGAGTCGCAGTGGGAAACCCCAATTCCCCTTGGATCCATGTGAAGACCAGTTGACGGCCCAGTGAATCATCATCTTCGGGTGCGAAACTGGTCTCCTATTTTCTCTCCTACGCTAGCCGAACAAGCCCCTGATGGCAGCTCATTGATAGTGTCCCATCGTCCCCGCGGTCCATGTGTTGTGAAGTGTCTCTGACCTAGCCAGATGATCGCCCGATACTACTGCTGCTCGTTGGAGCATGGAGCGCTGGCGTTGTGATCATCGCATCATCGCATCATCGCATCACAACGCATCAGAGGAATTCTAAAACCACTTATATCTGTTCAAATCTCTAGTCCTGTTGGTCGATTTGATAATGTATGAGGATTGGTTAGAAAACCACAGTCAAGAGGTAGTCGCGCGGATTCTCAGAAGTCTTGGCGATCGCGTTGAACTCATTGTCTTGTTTGGATCCGCATCCACGGGGAAGACGCATCCTCTCAGTGATATCGATGTTGGAGTTCGCGTAGATGCGCCCACAGAAGACTGGTCTACTCTCCGAATGAATCTCCTCTCCCTATTTGATATGACCAAGAATCCTCACATTGACGTGACGCTTCTAAATGGAGCTTCACTAACGCTCCAGTTCCATGTGATTCGAGACGGCCAACTTCTATATCAGAAACGGTCACATTTGTGGGAAGACTATGTCGAGTACGTACTTCAACGATATCCAGACTGGGCAATCTACATGCAGAGATATTTTCACGAGGCTGTGGGGGTGTAGCGACGGTGGATCCGGATATGATTAGATTGCGTTTGGACATCATCCTAGAGCGGAAGCAGTACTTGGAGGATATCGTGAACCAGGGCATTGATGCATATTACGAGAGCCCACACATACGTGCTGCCGCTGAACGTTACATTCAGACTATTGCACAGGCTGTAACAGACATTGCAACACATATTGTGGCGACCGAACATCTTGGAACTCCCGAGAGTTATAGCGATGCCATCATGCGAGTAGCAACCCACAACATTATTCCATTAGATTTGGCTGAACGTTTGGTACGCCTCATAAAGATGAGAAATGTGATCGTTCACCTTTACACCAAGATTGACCCCACTATTGTCTTTCAAGGGGCTACTCAAGCGCTATCGGATTTGGCAGAGTTTGTCACTATTATGCAAAGGTTCTTGCAGGAATAGGACTTTGTTATCGAGCAATATCTGGCAGCACTTGTACCTCATCCGAATTCAACGATGTGAAGGAGATATGGCCTAGAATTCTTCATAGACTATTTCCCTCTCAATGAACGGACGAATATAGGGACTGATTCCTTCGGGAGTGAGCAGATCTACTTTTTTGCCGAATAATTCCTCTAGATAAAAGGCGAGGTCCATAAAGTTGTCAAAGATCCTTCGCTCAGCTTCAAACTCTACAATGATGTCAATATCACTTGTTTCAGACTCTTCGCTACGTGCGTATGAACCAAAGACACCGATCCTTCTGACTCCGAACTCTCTCTGTAGGACCTCTCTGTTATCCTTGAGCAGTTCAAGTATTCGGTTCAGAGTTAGACCATTCATGTCTTACACCAGTTGCAGAGCCCTTTAATA
>JAGSHP010000362.1 GCA_029855925.1 Candidatus Thorarchaeota archaeon
CCCTTCATGTTTCTTTGTGTCAACAACGTGAACTTCTGACTTGCCATCTGATAAGACACCACGGTCACCACTCTGTCCACCGCCCTCGGGATAGAAAGCGGTCCGGTCTAGGACCACAAAGCCTTCACCCACCTCTACAACGCGGGCATCAAACTCCCTGAGGTAGTTGTCATGCATATGTAGTAGCTCGGTCATCTTTCAAGCCTCACAGTCCAATCGATTTGCTCCTGCGGGTCCATTCCTCAATAGCGAGTTCCTGAATCTGCTGGATTTCCTCGCTAGATAGAGAGATGTCCAGCGCATCAACCGTATCGACCACGAGAGCCCGAACGTTGTCCTCAGTACTCTCTTCCATTATGCCGGCCTGAATTGCTTCAATGATATCATCCTTCAGACCCCTCTCCCTCAAGAATCTTGCAAGTGGAGTATAGGAGACGGGCATGTGTCCAAAATCGGATGAGGGTCTGATATCAGCAGCCGCCATACGGTCCATGAACAACTTCGTGATGATCTCCTGTCGAGAGGCGACCTTTAGCTCAGGTAGTCGCTTATCCTTCTGGACTGACTTCAACAACTTCTTCACTTGCTTGATAGCAGGATGTGACCGTTTCTTACTCAGAAATGGCAATCGTTTGCACCGCCTCGGTTAGAATGAATACCTCACCTTCGCAAGACTAAATGCGGACTTTAAGTTTTGTGTGGAAGCACGGAATCGCGATTTCGTGAAATATGGCCTGACCACAACGTTAAGATTATTGAAGAGAGACCTGAACTGTCAGTTGACGGTGTAAACAATGGTCTCAAGAAAAAAGATCCTCCAAGACCTTGCTAGCGGATCCATCAGTGTCGAGGAAGCAGAGAAACTGCTCAAGTCCTGGGAGATAGAGAGAGTGGCTGACTTTGCATCCATAGACTCACAACGGACAGAACGATCTGGAATCCCCGAAGTGATCTATGGAGCCTCGAAGTCCACAGAACAGATAATCCAGATAGCCGAGCTGATGTTAGAATCAAATGGCTATGCCCTTCTGACACGACTGGATACAGACAAGGTGACTGCGATTAGAGGTCACTTCACTAAACAGAAAGTGCAAGTCATGGGAGGAGGCAATGTACATTCCGTCATCGTGAGTCAGAAGAACTGGGAACCTGAGACCATAGACGAGAAGATCGCGATAATCACGGCGGGCACTTCAGATGTACCGTATGCAAACGAAGTTGAGGCCATTGCTCATGTGATAGGTGTGCAGACTCTCACATTCAATGATGTTGGCGTGGCAGGCGTTCACCGGCTAATTGAACCTCTCAAGAAGATCATCGAGGAGGACGTTGCAGCAATCGTAGTGCTTGCGGGCATGGAGGGCGCCCTTCCCACATTTGTTGCATCATTGGTCGAGATTCCCGTCATTGGAGTGCCAGTTCCCTCAGGCTATGGTTTCGGGGGTGAGGGGCAGACAGCCTTGGCTGCAATGCTTCAGTCTTGCGCGCCGGGGATTGCGGTTGTCAACATAGGAAACGGAATTGGTGCCGGAGCCTTCGCATGCCTGATTGCCAAGAGAGTCGCTTCACGTGCGGAGAGATAGAGCACTACTTCTTCGATAGTGAGAAGGACTCGCCCTTCAGAGAGCGTTTTCTCTTGATCAGGACAGCACGGAGCAAGTACTTGAGCGCGTCATCAAGCATCTGTTCAACCGCGCTCTCGGTGAGGTCAGCCCATGGTTGTTCGCCACGAGCACGAAGGGTCAGTAGTTTCTTCAGTAGTTTCTTGCGGTCGATGCTCTTGGGCGATGCCCTAATGATGGCCTTAGCGACAGGTCGGACATGTGTAGGGAGAGAGGCGAGTGTCTTCGGGTCAGACAGACTTCGTTCCCTCTTGGATGTTGAGTAGAACTTGGCATTGTACGGTTGTAATCCCAGTTCGGTTCCTCTCTGCCAAAAGACGAGCCCCGCATCCTCCAGCTTCGATAGATGGTCGTAGATTGTTGGCAGCTCCACATTACGAACCACAGCCAACTCTTTAGCTGTGATCCCGCGACCGTGCTCATTTTCAAATGTCTTAATCGCATTCAGTGTGGCCATCAAGACGCGGGAGTAGATGAGTGGGTCCCCTGACTCTTGTTGAGAGGCACTATTTACAGCCTGTCTCTTATACACATCTCCGAGC
>JAGSHP010000341.1 GCA_029855925.1 Candidatus Thorarchaeota archaeon
GTGGGTCATTTCAATGACTTCAAGATGCATGTAGCGGTCAATGAGAAGGTCGCCCTAGAGACTGTGGCGGGCGCATCAATGGCCGGTGTAAGATCGTTCACAGCAATGAAGAGCGTTGGAATGAATGTCGCCAGCGACTCGATGTTCAGCATAGCGTACACGGGCGTGAATGCTGGGTGCGTGTGCCTGATCGCCGATGACCCTCATGCCCATTCATCTCAGTCCGAACAGGATGGCAGGTACTTTGGTGAGGCTGCCTATGTGCCCATGATAGAGCCAGCAACTGCCCAAGAGGCATATGATATGACCAAGTGGGCCTTCGAGGTCTCGGAGAAGTACAGGACCGTCGTCATGGTTCGGACCACTACAAGGGTCAATCACCAGAGGGGCATGGTCCGTCTTGGCGACCTGAAGAGAACCCCATTCGAGAGAAAGAGATGGGAGGACGTCAAGGCGCAGTACTTTACAGTGGGGGCTGTCGCGCGAGAGCTCAAGGCGAAACTCCTCGACAAGATCAGTAGGATACAGCAGGACTTTGAGGAGAGCTGGTTCAATCAGACAGAAGAGGGCGAGGGGGATATCGGTATCATAACCGCGGGAGTATGCTATCTTCATACAAGGGAGGCCATGGAGAACCTTGGTCTCAAACTACCAATCTTGAAGATTGGCACGATCTATCCGTTACCTGAGAATAAGATCAGGGACTTCATCAAGCCGTTGAAGAGCGTCATCATAGTCGAAGAGCTCTCACCGTTCCTCGAGACCCGAATCACTGCACTGGCAAAGGACGCCAATCCGTCAATTGAGATAGTCGGAAAGAGGAGTGGACACTTCCCAGAGATGCTGGAGTATAATGTGCCGATTGTAGAGAAAGTCATTGCAAAAGTACTCGACAAGACACCAAGCTTGGACTATGATGCCATATTGGCAAGGGCGGAACAGGCAAAGGCGGATGTACTTCCTGAACGCGCACCGATCTTCTGTCCGGGCTGTCCGCACAGAGGAACACTCTGGGCATTTCGGAAGGCACTGGATAGACTGAGAATTCGAGATAAGATCGTCTTCAATAATGACATTGGTTGCTACTCGATGGCATTCCTGCCTCCAAACAACTTCAGTGACTCTATGCTCGCAATGGGAGCGTCACTGGGAATCTCAGCGGGTATGGAACTGGTCCTCGAGGACAAGGTCATAGCCATGGTGGGGGACTCGACTCTCTATCATGCGGCGCTGCCGGGGATAGTGAATCTGATCCATCATAACTCCAATGTCACACTGTTCGTGCTTGACAACTCTGTCACAGCCATGACGGGGCAGCAACCGAACCCCAACAGCACGTACGATGCAGGCATGGCTCCTGCGAAAAAGATCGACATGGAGAAGTTATTCGAGGCGCTTGGCGCGGACTCGGTGACGGTCATTGACCCCTACCAGACGCAGGACTCTGTCAAGCCGATCATGGATGCCATTCAACGGACAGGCTTCAATGTGATCATTGCAAGAAGGGAGTGTGCGCTCTACGGGGACAGGGAGAAGAAGAAACGCGGAGAGAAGATCGTTCCCAGTGAGAATGACAGAGAGACCTGCAGGAGCATCTACGCTTGTATTAGAGAGTTCTACTGCCCAGCGATAATCGTGGACGAGCGGGACGGAAAGATGACCATTCAACAGGACCTGTGTGATGGTTGCCTTGAGTGCAGACAGGTGTGTCCTGTAGACGCACCTCGCAGATCGGAGGTGAAGCACTAATGACATACAACATAATCTTCACCGGAGTTGGGGGACAGGGTCTCATGCTACTTTCCTCAATTCTGGGGAGGGCTGCCGTCAGTGAGGGGTTGGAAGTCATGACTGGTGAACAACACGGTCTCTCCCAGCGAAGCGGTTCTATACACGTACACTTTCGAGTGGGCAAGCCCATGTCGCCCATCATCCCATACGGGAGAGCGGACATGATGATAGCAATGGAGGCCACTGAGGCACTCCGCTATATCGAACATCTCAAGGACGACGGGGTCGTCATTATGAGCAATAGAGTGATGCACTCACCCATTGAGACCGCGGAGATCATCCAGGACAAGGAGCAGAGTAGACACTACGTCACCATCGATGAGATCGAAGAGCGCCTCCGGATGATCACTGATAGGGTTGTGGTATTGGACTCGCTCGGACTCGCGATAAAGGCTGGGAACGCACGAACAGAGAACTCCGTCCTTGTTGGTGCAGCAAGTGCCTGTGAGGACTTCCCAATTCCGCAAGAACGCGTGCGTGAGGCGGTGATCTCTCTTGTTCCACCGAAGACTCGAGAGGCGAACTCGAGAGCCTTTGACCTCGGACTGGAGACTGGAGGCGCTTGTCTCAAAAAATAAGGACCGTTCGCAAATGCAAAATTACGATGCGGGAGAGTGCAAGAAAAATAGATGCCTCCCGCACCTCTACATTATACTATGGCACCTCAGTGCGAATCATCGTGGTTTCTCGCGCTCGTACGCTTCCCAGCTCTTCGCAACAGACTCGTGGCCTCGTGACCGGAGTTCAGACAATGTGTACTCTCGGATCGCGGAGCTCTCGAATTCTTCCTCTGAGCGGGACTCGAACGAACTTGCAATCTCACGTGCAATCTCGTAGGGGGCGCCTGCCTTCACAGCACTGACGACAATCTTCTCTGGCATGAACGCCTCGTAGCTGCCGTCTCTCTTCTTTACGCGCATTTTCGTTCACCATCTAGTTGAACAGTATAGTATACTCGCAAAACAAGATAAAGCTTGGTTATCAGGAGGTCTCAAGCACATCGGTCATCGGGCTCAGACCAAACCTTAAATATAGTTAATGCATAGATGTGTACAACCGGAGGAAGACCAGTATGAGATACAGAAGAGTTGGAAATAGCGGACTGAAGATCAGTGAGATCTCCTTGGGCTCCTGGCTGACATATGGTGGCACCGTTGAGGATGAGATTGCCAAGAGGTGCATTGCCACAGCCATTGACAACGGAATCAATTTCATCGATTGCGCGGAGATCTATGCGCGTGGTGGAGCAGAGAGAGTTCTTGGTGAATTCTTTGCTGAGGGGACATATAGCCGAAGGAACCTAGTCGTCTCTACGAAGGTGTTTTGGCCGACAAGTGAGGACATCAATGATTGGGGGAACAGCCGAAAGAATATCATGAATGCGATCAACGACTCACTTCAAAGACTGCGTATGGACTATGTGGACATATATTATCTTCACAGGTTTGATCACACCACGCCCCTCCGAGAGACCGTGGCGACCATGGATGACCTGATACATGACGGTAAGGTGCATTATTGGGGGACCTCTGTTTGGACAGCAGCACAGCTGGAACGTGTCAACGCCGTGGCAAAGGAGATGGGGGCTCATCAACCAATTGTAGAGCAGCCGAGATACAACATGCTATCACGGTTCATTGAACTGGAGATCATGGATGTGGTCCAACGTAATGGTATGGGATTGACAGTCTGGAGCCCTCTGGCTCAGGGAATCCTCACAGGCAAGTACCTCAATGGCATTCCAGAAGACAGCAGAGGTGCAAGGTCAGAATCGTTGAAGAAATCACTCACACCTGAGGTCATTGAAAAACTGGGAAGGTTAAAGACAATAGCCGACTCGCTTGACATCACGATGAATCAGTTAGCACTTGCATGGATTCTGAGAAGACCAGAGATATCTGCAGCGATCACAGGCGCAACAAGACCAGAGCATGTCGTTTCCAATGTTGCAGCCTCAGATGTTAGCCTGTCTTCAACTGTCTTGGAAGAGATTGAAGAGATACTGGACAACAAGCCTGAGTGGCCAGAGACTTATGCACCGAACATCTACTATCAGGACAGAATGAGATAGGTTGCGAGCGTTGCGGACGCATCTGGGAAACCGAGACTATCGCAACCCGTACTTCTCACGAAGCTCCTGCATGGGCTGCTCAATCATCCAGTGAGTATCTGAACGCCAACTCTTTCGATCAGTATCGAAGTTGTCAGGATAGAACCAGTACAGTCTGCTGTGTCCCCGGATTGTATCCATGGTAAACACCTGAAGATCGGGGAGTATCTTCCAAAGTGTATAGAAGAGTTTGTGCTCGTGCGATGGAGGCATTCGTCCCCACAAGAGGACACCGTGATCGTCTAATAGATCAAGAGAGATTGGGAATGGTGGTGCACTCTCTAGAGAGAATGCATTGAACAATCGATTTCTGACGGCATCGTCAGCATGAGGGCAGTAGAACAGTTTAGTGGAGGTCACATCAAACCGGGAGCGGTCAATCTGGGCACGAACACTCTCGATGTAGTTCTCGCTGAGAGAGATCATCTTCCTACTGACAGAGCTCTGCGAGATAGACAGCTTCTCTTGGAGCTGCGCCTGATTCACGTTGGCGTTGGCTGTTAGCTCTCTGAGAATCTGGAGGTCAACCTGTGTGAGGGATATGGATCTTGTAGGAGAGGATGAAGAGGTGTCAATCTTGTCGGAGGAAGTAGCAATCTTGTCCGACCATTCTGTCCAGTCATAGTTCCACGTCATGGTCTTGGGGTCAAAGAGCTCCAGCTTTGTGTGGGATACGACTCTGTGACCAGTACTTCGCCGAAGCTCGACTATCTCGCACTTGTCCAGTTTGCATAGGGTCTCAAGAAATCGCTGGAGATTTGTGCGGCCCTCCGGTGGAATATCAAACTGGGCAAAGATACCGGTATAGGGGCCATATACACGAGAGCGGTAGTGTGTATAGGGATGAGCATCACAGGCATCTTCGAGCACCTCAATGCTGCGCTCAGCGGTCGCCCGTAAGAACACAATGTGGCGTTCAAGACCAAGTCTGTCCGGACTGAACACAGCAATCGGGTCGGAGAGGATCTGTGCGTCTCTCAGTCGTTGAAGGTGCCTGTTTGCAGTTATCCAGCTCACTCCTGTCTTCTTGGCCAGTTCTTGAATCGAGATTGTCGGTTCGAGCTCGATGACCTGCAATAGTTTCAAGTCAATTTGCGAAAGCGATATTCCCTTTCCACCTCCCTATTGTTCTTGATACGGATATGGTCACATAGCACCACATCAGTTTGACGGCAGACTGGTTCCTACGCAGTCACTTCAAGCGCTCCGCATGGGTCAGCGTCCCCAGAGCCACCAGGTGGATCAAAGACGTGCTGAATCTGACCCCCTGCAACTCCACCTGTGTAGAGGACCACATCTACAGAGAAGGTATAGTTGCCGGACTCGGTTGCATGATTATAGAAGTACATTATGCAATGCAGGTCCGACAGTCGCGTATTGATAGTATATCCATATAGGTAAGAGGTGCCAGATGGAAGCGTCAAGGCAGGATAGATGTCCATATTGTAGCGTCTAGCACCATCGAGATGAATGTCAAAGTACGCCACAACATCGTCTTCCCTACCATCATCATCAGCGTCAGTATAGTATGCGTCAAGAATGTGCACTGTCACTGACGCCTGTGTATTGCTACTCTGGACGGTCACCTGTCCTGCTGATACGGGAACGACAACCTGTATACCCCCGATCACGAAGGCTGCCAGAAAGAGCGCCAAGAAGAGTGTTCGTTTCAGCATGAGAATCGATACTCATATTACGGCATGATATATAAACTGTTCGGGATACTTTGTTTAGAGTCTACCCAGAAAAAGAGGGGAGAACCCCCAGAGTTTCAATCAGACAACAAAGGAGTCTGTGGTCTCGACGTTGAGGGATGAGTCGTAGGTGTAGTCTGTCTTTGTGAGTTCGGTGACCGTGACCGTATGTGTCCCTGAGTCTACATTGGTCTGAGTGAAGACCGCAACACCATTGCTATCAGTTGTTGCAACAAGACTGACAACAGTGCCGTCAGGATGCGTCCAATCAATCGAGACCTCCACACCTGACAGTACATTACCGTCAGTGTCCACGACTGTGACCATGCATGAGAGGTCGGTCTGTGGATATCGACCGTGTATTATGGTCTCTTCCCAGCTGATGTCTTGAACGTACATCACAGAGGATGAGCCTCCACCGCCCGCAGAGACACCTGCAGCGGTTGACGCCTGATAGATGATTTTGCCAATCGAAGTTGCCCCGAGCTGCATGACCTCAACATTCCAATAGTAGAGCTGGTCAGTGGTCCCTTCAACAGTTATGCCATGATGCTCGGTTGTAATCTTGTTGTCGAAGCCATAGACGATCTCCTCAAGAAATTCTTGATAGTGGTCACCGACATTCTGTCCCTCGTATCCAGTGGTTCGGCCGGTACGGTCCTCACCCATATTGGAGTACTGGGCACACCAC
>JAGSHP010000183.1 GCA_029855925.1 Candidatus Thorarchaeota archaeon
CCTGGAGGACCACCGCCTAGAGGACCGCCACCTGGAGGACCGCCACCTGGAGGACCGCCACCTGGAGGACCGCCACTCGAAGGAGTAGGCGATGAAACAGTGGTAGTGGCAACAGACGAGGGGGTACCAACACTTGGGGGACCACCACTCTCTCCTTCGGCTTCAACCGCAGTTCCAGACATGGCAGCAAGCTTTCGAAGATAATCGGATCTTGCTCGATCAACTGCAGTCGACGTGTCAAGTATTGCCTTTAGTTCTTCATTCTTTGCAATCGCTGAACGAACTGCTTCAAGGCGCGACGTATAGGTTGATGCAAGATGCTCGCGCATTGATTCGTCTATCTCGCCCTTGGAGGCAAAGAAATCGATGGCGGAGAGAGCCTGTTGAATAGCATTCTCTTCAATCTTTAGGAAGACTAGGGCATCGCCTGGTGTGTGGACGAACTTGATCTTCTTTGCCCCAGATATCCCTGCAGAAACATCACCAGTTGAAGCAATGATCTGGCGAACCCCAGCAGGAATTACACCCCCACGGGATCCTCGCCGTACCAGTACACCAATGATCACCAGAAACACGAGCGTGTAGATAAGAAAGAACCAATCGCCCGGACCAAATGGAATACCCAATGGTTGAAGAGTGTTGGATAGGACGTTAAAGAATCCGTACACGTATTGGAAATACGTATCTAGCTGCAAATGATATCACCTACTACTGGTACGACTTGTATTCTAGAGTAGCATGTGGAGTATTTTAGCTTTCTCGTGGGTCTTGTTCCTCTGCAATACTACCTAGTTACTCTTGTAAGTCGACTGAGTCTACGATGCACAAATAACAACATAAAGAATTGTATGACGAGCCCATATAAGATGTGCCTCTGTGCAGGCAGGTTTTTTAGCTCTTGTTATCGACCTCCAGACTCGAAGACGCTGTTCAGTGTTGGTCATTGAACGAACCGCCTGACAATGCTTCAAGACCGCTAGTGGTGAAACATATGCGCCTGCCCTTCAAGACACTAGATGACGTCGAATTGGACGAGAAGAGAGTTTTGATTCGAGTAGACATGAACTGTTCGCTTGACCCAGATACAAAGAAGATCATCAATGACTCACGCATTCGGGCAATGACCCCGACCCTTCACGAACTAGAACAGTGTAAAGTCGTACTTATGGCACACCAGGGAAGACCCGGCAGTGATGACTTTATCTCTCTGGAACAACATACGGAGATATTACGCAAATTGGGATTCAATGCCCACTTTGTAGACGATATTTTTGGCGACAAGGCAAAGAGAGCGATTAAAGAGGTCAAGGTCGGTGAGATACTGGTCCTACAAAATGTGAGAATGTTTGATGGTGAGATGAAGAAGGGTCCGATTGAAGAGGTTGCAAAGGAGCCAATCGTTCAGGAGCTCTATCCCTATTTTGACCTCTTCGTGAATGATGCCTTTGGGGCGGCGCACCGGTCTCAACCCTCTATTGTTGGCTTCACGGCTGTACTACCATCAGTGGCTGGTAGAGTCATGGAGAAGGAGGTACGCACTCTGACCGAGATACTCTCGACGGACCAACATCCCTGGATTCTTGTATTGGGTGGCAGTAAGGTCCCCGATAAGGTCAAGATGATCAAGAAGTTACTCGAGATAGGTCGAGCGGATAATGTACTTCTTGGAGGGTTGATTGGGACCCTATTCTTGATTGCGGACAAGAAGATTCCTGAGAGTTATGGAGGAGTCATCAAAGAGTTTGAAGAGATTCTCCCCGTTGCCCGTGAACTCATTGCCAAGTATTCTGATGTCATCATGCTTCCAGTGGATGCAGCTGTCGAGCGAGGCGGCTCTCGCGTAGAGTGTTCCTTCAAAGAGATGCAGGGTGCCCCGTTCTATGACATCGGAGCCGAGACGGCTGAACTCTTTGGGTCTATCATCCGAGGGGCAAAGGTTGCATTTGCGAACGGGCCCATGGGCTTCTTTGAGAAGGACGAGTTCCAGTACGGCACCATCAAGGTCTTGGAGGCCATTGCCGACTGCAACTGCACCACTGTTGTTGGTGGGGGTCATGTCAGTGCCATGGCTGAACGGATGAACCTTGTGAACAAGATCACGCACATCAGCACTGGTGGCGGAGCCACAATGTCGTTTCTGACGGGAAAGAAGCTTCCTCTCATTGAGGCTCTTGAGGCTGCGGCAAGGAGAATGGATGGTGATGCGTGACTCTAGGCTGCTCACCATAATGTATTACATGTATTACTCCAACCAATCCGAGGCGTCTGATGAATAAGAGATAAGGTGGAGCCCCAGGCGAGATTCGAACTCGCGATCTCCTGATTACAAGTCAGGCGCAGTAGGCCGCTTTGCTACTGGGGCATGTCTTCCTGATCGACTTGCAATGTTGCAAGTCACTCAGTTTTGTTTTATGAGTGTGGTGCCGCAGGAGGGATTCGAGCCCTCGACTTCGAGATTTCTCATCTCGGGCCTTGAGACTGCTTTGACCCCATCGTTCCGTCGAGGATCTCTCGACATGATTATGAGTCTCGCGCCCTAACCAGGC
>JAGSHP010000456.1 GCA_029855925.1 Candidatus Thorarchaeota archaeon
CGTTTGAGGTCCAGCTGAATGCCCCCGTAGATGGGCAGCGTTCCTCCACAGGTCCCGGCACCACCACCCACAGGAATGACAGGAATTCGCAGCTCATTTGCAACCTTGAGAACCTCAGCCACCTCTTCTGTGGTTGCGGGATAGACAATCATATCAGCCAGTGGCAGAAGCTCGCCTGCTCGAATCTTCGCCTCACTCAGAGGCCAGGCATCATGAGCGTTCAGCACCCGATCAGTTGTCGTCACGGTCACATTCGCGGGACCCACAATCTTACGAATCATATCCACTGCCTTGGCTCTCGTTGTTTCATCAAGACTCATACTCCTTCACTCCTTTGGCTTGAGATGTTGAGCAATGAAGACTGTGAAGTCAACCACATCGACGTCACTGCCCGAGCGGTAGAGGGCGTTCTCGATCTGTGCCGTGCAGAGCGGACACGGAGCCAACAGTTGTTCAGCACCACTCTGCTCAATGCCAGCCACGTTCTCCTGTGTCACAGCATTTGCGACGTCAGGAGAGTGGTACCCCACCATGCCGCCGCCACCACAGCACGAGTCTGCAACACCAGAAGAGACGCATTCGATTGGAAACACAGTGAGCAGTTCTCGAGCATAATCTTCCATCTGTCGAGATGTGTGACGTATTAGGTGGCAGGGATCATGAACGGTTATCTTGGATGGCTCAGACTCTGGCTTGATATCTACGGCCTCACGTACTTTTTCAATACCAATTACCTCAACCAGGTATTCCATCATATGATAGACGGGGATTCCCCACTTACGATCCTGCGACATCTGACTAAGACTTGAGGTACAACCCGCGCAGGTTGTGACTATGCTCTTCACGCCTGCAGCCTTCACCTTCTTCGTCAGAATGTCCGCCAGATGCTCTGCCGTCTTCACGTCCCCAATTAGTCTTGCAGGCAGTCCGCAACAACTCATCTCTCTCAGAAGTGTATAGTTAACTCCGAAATAGCTGAGAACAGCCTTGCCCGCCTCACGGACCTCCTGAGCACGCTCCTCCGCCTGACAACCAGGATAGAACAGGACCTCTGCGTTCTCTACAAACGGGTCCTCCACAAAGGGGATACCCAGACGTTCCAATCGCATGTCTCGACTGTCAATCTTCTCTTCCGGGTCTTCCCACGGCTCAAATGCCAAGTTGTGGGTGGCGATAATCTTGCTTGTCTTGATCAAATTCGAGGGCACGAGGTCAGGACGAACTGCGAACAGACGCGCCCTCACAAGATTCACGACCTCAGGTATGTTGACATCTCTTGGGCACACCTCTCGGCACGTACCGCACCCTGTACAGAGATAGATCTTGTCAACCGAGGCCCAGAACTCTGGAGGAGACCTGCTCAACTCAACAGCGATACTGCGGGGACCACTGAATCGGTCAAGACCTACCGCACGAACAACGGGACAGTAGTTGATGCACAGTCCACAGTTGACACAACTCTCAACGGAATGAATGATGTCAAGTTCTCTCTGGGTGTAGGGAACAATGCGCTCTTGCTTCAGTGTGTTCTTGACGAACTCGTATGCCTCTTCTTCGCTCATGACCTCACCTTCCCAATTGCAGCCTGACCAGCAACGTAGCCGGTGGAGAGAGCCACACCAAGACCACTCTTCTCTTGGGGCCAGTTGTGACCTGCCATCACCGCCCCGGCGCAGAACAGGTTTGAGGCATAGCGGTCTCCATCACTGGTGATAGGTCTCAAGGTCTCATCGCAACCCACTCCGCAGCCAAAGAGGCGATGACCAGAACTCGTGATGGATACAAGATCCGTGAGGCGCTGTGGTCTCAGGCCCTCTGTCGATTCTCGATGAGAGTCAAAGACGGGCAGGCCGAAGACGGTCTCATGGAGGCCGTCAGTAATTCCACTGATTCCGCCACCAATGAACTTGCCAGTGGTAAGAACAAATGCTGAGGCCTCGATCTCTATGGAACGTGCAGGGGCATTGGCGGTGACCCGCAACACCCGACCGTCCGAGATTCTTGCGGATGCAACTTCATGACCCCTCAACAGAGTGCCACCACTCATTCTGAGGATGTCTTCCAGTGCCAATTGAAGTCGCACTCCCGGGACAGAGGGCGGAAAGCCCAGCAGCTCAATGATGGTGGCACCCAATTGCTCCTCCAAGAAGTCCTTTCGTGCCACGGGTTCGCGCAGTCCCAGAATGGGGGGAATCACAACATGAGTGGCACCGCTCATCTCGATACTTGACCGCAGCTGTTGAACAAGTGCGTCCACCCCTTCGGGTCGATCCAGGTGCCGTGCAATCTCGATTGCGGAGAGATTATGAGATACCCCAAATGGTACAAGGTCAATGGTGCAGTTGGAGACACGCCGAGGGCCAGTTCCCTCTGACTGTCTTGCCTCAAGAAACGCCTTTGCTGCGAGAGAGGAATGGAAGTCTGGAAACCCACGGACTCCAGCAAACAACACGGTACTGTCCGATTCCTCATCAAGAGAGCGAGGATCCATTGTCTTCTGCAGTAGAGCGGTTGGCTTTGTTGTGCCCAGCATTGTCAGAGGCCAGAGGAGTTCATCAAGGGTCCCAATGTAGGGGATTGAGGACGCACGCATCTGCTCGAGAAACCACTCAGTCGCCGCACGGACCTGCTCTACAACTCTGTCGCCATTGACAGACCCCTCTTCGGCCTCGAAACCCAAGAGCGAATATGGGTGCAGTGGATGGAGAGCTGAGATGGCATAGAGGCCCTCAAGCGGCGAACCAACAGCGCTACCGGCCTCTGGGAGATAGCCCAAGATGTCCAGAGCCCCGGAAGAGTCTGCGGTCGCGCCCTGTCCGCGAGTGACGACGATGGTCTTGAGTCCTGCTGATGCGGAGACCGTACCTGCCACCAGTCCTGCCATGCCACTACCAATTACAAGGACATCAGCATCGAGATTCACTCAGTTCACCTCCTCCCATGGGAATCGATCGGTACGAGGCGTCATCTGGTCGAGATTCGCCACGCATGCATAGATGCCCTGGACCAGTTCCTCCTGAGCGAGTTGTTCTCCACGCATGGGAGGTCTCTTTCCCTTCCAGCGCTCCGCAAGAAAATGAGTAATCTCTAGGTGGAAATGTCTTGCCTCAAGATCCAGTTCATCAGCAAGAATTGCAG
>JAGSHP010000114.1 GCA_029855925.1 Candidatus Thorarchaeota archaeon
ATCTGTAACGACATTCCGGACGCGGAGTTTCTGCCTGTAGATAGAGGTGGCGACGTGCGTCTTGCAATCCAGCGGCAATTCGAGAGAGTCGAGCAGAAGCTGATGGCACAACTCGAGATAGGAGGAACACAGATAGACTACTAGGAGGGATATGACATGGCAAAGAGAGAAAAGAACCGACGAAGCTTCAAGGCAACTGTAATGCTAACATTCCTCCTCATCACGGGAGCGACAATTGTCCTGACAAGCATGGTGTCCCTGACGTTTGGAAATACGATTGGTGGGATGACATCGGACGTCAGCACGCAATCTCTGAAACAGCAGGCAACTGATAACGCCTTGAGCATTGCGACGACTACCTCCGACATTATCAAGGAGAAGCTGTCCACTGCCGAGGGCATGATACTATCTCTGGGTGAAGAGGTGGAGAACCTCTTCAGCTCAGGGAATACGTTCGCCTACCGAGAGGTCTACTACGACTACTTCTTTGAGAACACAGCGGCAGGACCCCATCCCAGTGACGTGCACTTTGATCCCAAGTACGGTATCAACGTCTCGTGGAACTATAGCAGTTGGTACATTCCTGGTTCTACAAGTGGGAACTATCTCACCTTTGAGAACCAGTACAAGAGTCGGCTCGGCCTCGTTTCCAACATGGACCCGCTATTCAAGTCGGTCCACAACAGAGTTCCCGAGTTCAGATGGTTGTACTTCACGTTCGCGGACACGGACATGTTCATCAACTACCCCGGTAGTATTCTTGGCGGGAGCGATGTGGACAGAGTCAATGACCCGTGGTATCCGACCCTTGATGACTGGTATCTCGAGATAGCAGCTGGTAATGGTCAGACCGTCTTTGTGTCTCCATACTTTGACCCCATCGAGGCGGTCCTGATGATATCTATCGGGAAGGGTGTGTACTATCAGAATGGGACCCTCATGGGCGTCATCTCTGGTGACATCTCGATCGACAGCATCAATCAGCAGATCATCAACACACAGGTCTACGAGACCGGGTATGCGGCACTCATCCAAGGTGATGGTTCTGTTGTCGCACATCCAAAGGTCCCAGCCACAGCATATGAGAGCGGTGCCCCGACCCTCCTCTCAGTGGAGAGCGGCACCCTGACTCAGAATGACATCACACAGATCACGTCCGGTGTCACAGGCTCAGTTGAGTACTCTAGGGACGGGAAGGACTATCTGCTTGTCTACTCGCCAGTCGGCAAGGGCGACTACATCTGTATCATCGTCGTTCCACTGGAGGAGGTCCTGACAGCAATACCGCTACTGAACAATCGAATCGCCACAACTCTGAGTCAAACTATCCAGAGCATATTTTTCTTCTCGGGCATAGGATTGGTCATCGCGTCAGTCATAGGATGGCGGATCATCGTTGACATCACGAGACCTCTGGACCAGATCTGGCGCAAGATCAGAGTGCTATTGGCTCAGAAGTTCACAGGTCAGACGGAGTACAAACCCATCGACCTGAGGATAGACCCGGAGATCACCGAGAGAGGTGACGAGTTCGGAGACCTCGGTCGCGCGCTGCAGGGCGTGATGGATACTCTTGGAAAAGAAGGTGAAGACCAAAAGTGAACTGGAGCATTGCGGACTCGAAGTTCATTCACGGGCTGGATAGAGGCGACCTCTACTTCCTGACCATTGACGACCAGGGGCAACTGTGTCTACGCCTTGGGCGGAGGCGCATCCCCTTCTCTCAGTTGATCGAGCAGGTCAGAAAGCAGGCTGGCGACGATGCCAGTTCGTTCACTCTTCGCCTGCCTCAGATGATAACTCACAGGATCCGCATGCTTCAACGCACG
>JAGSHP010000353.1 GCA_029855925.1 Candidatus Thorarchaeota archaeon
CGAACTCGCGCTTGCGTCTGCTCTCCTTGGATGGCTGCCGAAACTTGCGAGTATGACGACCCATTTTTCGGCCCAGTTCGCGTAACAGCGCTAGAGCTTCAGCCTCAATCTCAGGGACCTGTGCAATCGCTTGCTTTCCTGCAGCGCGGTAGGGAATCCTTGTGGAGCACAGGTGGAGGATTAGGACAGGGGTTCCAAGGTCAGTTAGACCGTATCTAGACCAAGAGATTTGCTTCACAAGATTGACAAACGAGTCACTGCCCGCGTCATACAACAGAGGCACACGATTTGCTAGACGTACCAGTTCGGGCGTATCAGTCTTGTCAAGGTCATCCAAGACTACAAGAGCACCCTCAATTATGAAGGGATTACCAGACCACTCGGACGGGGCTCTAATCGCATAGACATGTTGCCGAGGAGAGAAGAGGCTCCTTAGTGCATTGAGAAATGGTTCTTTGCCAATTGGACTCAAACTCGAGCTGTCAGGACGGGCAAATCCTTCAAAGTTGCGCAGGGTATTACTTAGATGAACGATCTCGTCTCTGGACAGCGATTGGGCTGTTCGTTTGGGATCAAGGTTACCAAAACGGAGAACTCTTGATGCCATCCGTGTTCCTACCTGCTGGAAGGAACTGATTAGAAACTCCTTGAGGCTCAGGTGACCATTCTGTCCAACTAGACGTTTCAGAAGCTCCACATCTGCCGCACGGGGATGAGGCAGGGCAGGAGCTGAGGGGGTAGGAAGCGTCTTGGTCCAAGGTCCAACAATCCGAGGCGGATCATTCTCAATCTTCAGTCTGAACTGAGCATGAGGTGATCCCACTGATGAGAGTGTGATATACTCGATTATACGTTCCTTGGAACGTCGTAGGTTGGCCTTCAGTTCAATGGAAACGGTCGTTCCGTGGACAGGACGGTCAGACACTGATGTCTCATCAACAACGGGTCTGTTACGTTCTACATCTATGAATATGCGAAATCTATGACCTCCCGACGAGTTGTCTTGAGTATGAACTTGGACGGGTCTATTAGTGGTCATCTGTCCATATAGTACGGCCATAGTCACCCCGAGGCCAAAAGTACCTCGCCTCTGGCGGGCGTCATATTTACTCCCATAGAGGACTCGCCCGAACGCCTCTGGAACATTAGCAGATGGAATCCCCACACCGTTGTCCGCAACCGTGACTCTGTAGACTCCAACATCAACACGGGAGATTGTGACGTCAATCTTTGGTGGAATCGGAATCTCATCGCAGGCATCAAGGCTGTTCTCAACCAGTTCTCTCACAGTAGAGAAGAGGGCCTGCGATGGATTGCCAAAGCCTGCCATTTGCCTATTTCTGTAGAAGAACTCGGCAGGAGAAATACTACTGAACCGATCCCTAGTTCGATGCACCATTGCAGACCAAGTATTCTGCCCAGAGAAAGTATTAGAGTCGGCGTATTATGATGTACCGGTGTCCCACAGCTCTAGGCGCATCCTATTGATTTCGCGGCGCATGCGTTCCAAATATCGATATACCGCATTATGAGGCGCACCATCGATCAACATCTGAACTGCACGTTGAGCATAATCGAGGCCTGGGTCGGACCCGATCAATGAAACCGTACGGCCATAGACAGAGAGCTTCGTATCTGTGATCTCCTCTATGACTCTTCTCGTTCTGCCATGCTCTCCAATGATGCGACCTGCAACTCGTCGAATCTGGGCGGGGGAGGTTCCCACAATCTCCCGTAATGGTATGATGATGAGTCGTGCATCATCATCTATGAGCGATAGGGCATTATGCGGACTGAATCCTCTGCCAATGGCGCGCACCATATCGCGTGCCTTCCAAATGAGTATGGGATTCTCTGGGTCAGGAGAGCCAATAATCGTGACTACCCCATCAGGACTAATCTTGAGCTGTACGTTTGTCAGCTGTTCGATACGTTTCTTGACACGGCCACTATGACCAATGATTACCCCAATTCTATCTGATGGTACACGAACAATCTCTTGCATTGACATTATGAATCACCTGAAAGGATAGCTTCAACTATGACTTGGGGATCTTCTATTTCCACACCGAGTTTGCTAAAGTAAGTAGTAATGTTTTGAATGTCACGAAAGAGGTACTTTCGAGCGTTATCATGCTCCAATAGAACAGCCTGCGACACATCAATAAACACTGGTTGCCCGTACCAGAGGATGTTGAAAGCGCTCAAGTCAGCATGAACTAGATTGGCCTTGCGAACACCGATTTCGACCATCTCAATAATCGAGTCAAATACCTCTGCGGGCTCGTCAAGAACCACATCCTTCAACAATGGGGCGGGGAGACCAGATTCTAGGTCACCAATAAACTCCATGACAACAACATTTCGTTCAATTGCGATTGGACGTGGAACACGAACACCGGCTTCGTGGTAGCGAAACAGGTTTTTGTATTCCTTCAGTGCCCACTGCGGAATGAGAGCCCGGGACCTGCGCTTCACATGCTGAAACCGGGGATCACCGATTATGTATTCCAGCATGTAATCCGACTCTGCGGTTGTCATGCGGTATATCTTCACGGCAACTGACTTTCCGTCAGAGCCCACACCTCTGTAGACATTTGCCTCCTTGCCTGTACTGATTGCACCGTAGAGTGAACTCAGCACCCCGCGATTGAGAAGTCTGTAGAGCGTCTTGAGTGTGGATGTGTCAATGACACCCTCCACCACCTTGAACTCATCCGAGTCGCGACGGCGCTTCATCTTGCGCTTTTCCAACTCGGACTCGATTCTCTTCCGTTTTGTCTCTACACGCTTCATTTTTGGAACACCACAACTGATGTCACAGATGGTCATCTGTATGTTGTGATGATGTGAACTCAGAAAAAGGCTCTGATAACTAGAACATTTTTAGAATGCCATTACGCTGAAGCCAATCAATCTCGTTGTTGCGATACCGCCATACAAC
>JAGSHP010000249.1 GCA_029855925.1 Candidatus Thorarchaeota archaeon
GAATCAATCTCCCCATCGAGGCGTGCATCGATTCCGGCAAGTTCGGCTTCAGCGGCATTGAGATCGCGTTTGAACTTCTCAATATCGACATCGATCTTCCGGATTTTCTTGTCTGATAGGTACCACTCTTCGGTCATAAGAATCAAGAATCAATGGGCCCATCACTATTTTAGCGTTTGCAGAGCAGTTGTACATGGCGTTACGAACAGCTAGAGCAAGGTGGGACTAGTGGCCTCGGCAAGATTGTTAGGCCCCATATGCTGAAGGTGAACCGAAATCAATTCTGCCCAGAGGCGTCTCTGGACAGACCGAGGACGCAAATCCCGACTGTGTTCAACTTAAATTGAAATAATCGCCATCGCGAATAATAGCCTCAATACTGGTCTGCTAGAACGCACGCAGCACCAATCGGACACACGATTCTCAGTGGTCAGCTCACTGGGAAGGATTTGGACTGGTCATAGGGACTCACGGTGCATGTTGAACAGCCAGTACCACGACATGAGCAAAGTCATTTGCAGAACATCCTATGGCTTGGACACCACCATCATCGAAAAAACTCGCAATTCGCTCACTCAGGGCAGTCTCATCAACCACTTCACCCACAAGATGTTCCTCAAGTTCACTTAGTGCTGTTTCCGGATGAAGAAAGAAGTCACCAGTAAACCGAATCGACTCGATGACCCCCTCGCTGAGAGAGAAACTCACCTTGATCAGTTTTCCACCCGGAACCTTGTACTCGCCATGATACATGGTACTCACCTCGCAAAGTTCCACTCGGTACTTGAATACTTTGTACGGGCGAGATCCTCTGCAACCTTGTTCTCTTCAGAGGAGAGGCGACCAGGGACCAGTGATATGTCTAGGGCCTCTGAGAAGCCCTGCACGAGAGCATCCCTCAACTCGCTCATCTCAACATGGCGACCAAGGGCATCACGAATTGATGTGACGCGCTGCTTGACATCTCGGATCATCTTGTCTGAGACCTTCTCCTTTGAGACCTTCAATACCGAGAACATCTTCTCAACATCCAAGTCCAATAGAGTCGTCCCGTGCTGAAGCACAATGCCATGGCGTCGTGTCTGGGCATTCCCTGAGATCTTCTTCCCACCAGCCACGATGTCGTTAACAGGACTGAACTGAGCATCAATTCCAAGATGCCCGAGAGCGGCAACAATACCAGCGCACAGAATCTCATAGGACTTCAGGATATCAGATGGAACAAGCCGATGCCCCTGGGGGAGAAGTATACTGTATGTGATCTCACCCTCAAAGTCGTGATAGACCGCCCCACCACCAGTCATCCTTCTGACCACGTCAATGCCATGTGCACGGCAAAAATCAACATCTACCTCCTCAGTCATTCCCTGGAAGGTCCCAATCGAAACGGCTGACGGCTTCCAGCGATAAATCCGAAACGTCGGAGGTGCAGCACCGTCACGCATGGCAAGCATGATAGCCTCATCAATGGCCATGTTCTTGGCAGCAGGATTGACCTCAAGATCGATAAAGCGTATTTCATCCATGTCACATCAACTCGGACTCTGCAAGGGCTTGTTCGACCTCTTCCTCGGTCAGTGGGCGATGGTAGTTGTAGAGGGGTCCCGAAGGCCGCTCGTTATAGTACGGACGATTACACCCAACGCAACCAGAAGTCCTGAAAGCAGTTCCCGCGGAAAGAGTCTCTCGAAGCCACTCTGAATCAACATCGAAACCAATGCGACCATCACTGCCAATTAGAATCTTCGATGCGGGTAACAGGTTGTTGAAAAGAAGATACCGTGCGGCCTGCACCCTTCGATAAACTGACAGAGGCGGCGGAGGGTGATTCTCGAGTGCGGTCCCACGAACAGGAGTGAATGCAAAGAGTCCTACACCAACACCGAGATCATGCATGACTTTCAGAAACTCGAGCGCCTCAGCCTCGGTCTCACCAAGCCCAACTATCAGGTGAGTAGTCACCTGGCCAGGTCCAAAGACTTTGAGCGCCTCTTTCATTGAAGCGATGTGTGACTCCCAACGAAAGTTGGCACCACGTTCCACGCCCTTGATACGTGAAAACAGAGCAGGCGTGGAGGCATCCATGGCAATGCCGATGTTGTCAACGCCCGCATCGCGTAGTCGAACCATCTCATCAATGGTCACCGGGCCAGTCGCCGCTGAAAGGGGAGCAGAAGAAACGTCGCGAATTCGGCGCGCCATAAACTCCACATCATCCACAAAGTGCGGATAGTTCAGACACTGGATGCACACGCGGTTGAAGCCCTCTGTGTGTGATAGACCATCAAGAGCGTCGGCCAAAGGGAAGACGGGCCAGGCTATGCGAGAGAGCCAGTCTGAGTGGCTCTTGCTCCCACGCGCCTGAGGGCAGAACGCACAGTTTGCAATGCAACGCCCCTTGCGGTATGTCATGAAGAATGCAGTCGAGAAGGCAGGGTCAGGTCTGCCGTCGACGAGGCCCATCTGAATCGCAGTACCAAGTGACAAACGAACTTCTTCGACCTCTGTCATGACTTCATACCGCCAGGAGTACTTGGCTGACTGTCTTGCACCAACAGCAACTACGCCTTCTTGGCTGCCTCGTAGATAGGAACAAGCCGTTTCTGCCAGTCCTTGAGACCCTCGGGTGAAGAGGGGTACTCTGCATACACAGCCTTGATGTCCTCCATGAGGTGAGCGACCTTGTTGACCCGTCGCAGAAGCGGCACCCTGCCGATCCCAGCGACAAGTCTCTTGAACTTGTCACCCATTCCGATATCCATCTTGCCAGTGATGCTTACGTGAAGTAGGTCTGCGCCCTTGATGATGCCCTTCTTGAATGCGAAGTCAATGTCATCGTTGGTGACATTCAGGAGGAACCAGCGGAATATGTCGAGTGAGGCTTGCTTTATCCCGTAGGCGTCCATGTATCGTGGATTGTACGGCCAGAGGGAGTTGATGGACGTGTCACCAGCCTCAAGTGCGTCTGAAGCAGTAATGCCTGCAAGTGCGCCACCAAGCATAGAGGATCCAATACCACCACCGTGAACCGGATTCACCTGACAGGCAGCATCACCCACAAGCATGAAGTTATCATCGACCATCGTATCGATTGGCCTGCGAACTGGGGCAATTCCACCGCTGCTGTCCAGTACGTTGAGCTTTGTCTTCATGAAGTCCCAGGTGGTTCGAATGAAACTGTCAAAGACGTCCTTTGGGGGTCTGTGACCGGGGAGCATCATGTATCCGAGACCCACATTGACACGGTGGTGACCTTGTGGAAAGACCCAGGTGTAACCGCCGAGAGTCTGCTCCTGATTCCAGTAGATCTCAAGAATCTCGGGGGTCTCAAAGGTGTATTCTGGGGTCTCGTAGACATCACGCCATGCGACCATCTGATCCTCTTTCCTGATGACACGCTCTATCGGTGTCGTCTCTGGGAGCTGACGACGCAGCATTCCGGTCGCTCCAGTCGCATCGACAACAATGTAGGCAGTGATGTCCTTGTCCGCATCACCATCGCTCGGACGTACACGAACACCAGACACCTTCCCTTCAGTCAGTAGAAGCTTCTTCACATGGGTCGATGCCATGACCTCTGCGCCAGCCTCCTCAGCCAGTCCAAGAAGCCACTGACCAAACTTGTGTCTGTTAAATGAATAACCAGTAGTTGAAGGACCAGTCATTCGCAGTCTGTGCTCCATGTCAGGAGCAATCAGGTCAATTCCGGTGACATCGTGCTCTATGACATCACGAGGAACGCTGGGGAGCTGAATGAGCTCGTCTAGCGTCTTCAGGTGGTGAGAACCAAGTGCATCACCACATGTCTTGAGCCCAATTGTATCATGGTCCTTCCTGTCGATCAATAAGACAGACTTGCCTCGTTTTGCAAGCGTGTATGCAGTCACGCAGCCTGCCGACCCCGCGCCGGCAATGATCACATCATAATCCACCATTGTTGTTACCTCTACGTGGCATTCAGAGTTGGTCTTACTCAATTGCACCTGTCCGTTGTAGAACTTACTCCATCGCGTCTTGCTTAATACTCTTCTGTTATGCAATCCATGCGAATATGTCTTTGCTCAATATACTGCAATAAGAGAGTGACTGTTCAACCGCCTCGCCTGATGCCCTTCTCATATGCAAATCCCGCAAGAATCTCTTTCACGATATCGCGAGCGGTCACTGTAGCGATTCCAGTTCTATCAAGCATCGGATTCAGTTCAACGATGTCTGCAGATCTCACTTTTCCAGTCGAGAACGCAGCCCTCAGGAGATCGTACAACGTTTCTGTCGTGATTCCGCCAGACTCGGGATGGGCGACCCCCGCCACTATTTCAGGTCGAAGAACATCGAGGTCCACGCTCAAGTGAAAGTAGTCCACCTCACGAGCAGTCTTGTCAACTGCCTTGCGAAAGGCATCAAGAGTCTTCGCCCACTTTGCGCCTCCAGCCTCAAGTTCCTCAATCTGAGAGGATATCGCACTTCGCAGGTCATAGGCTACGATGTTGGACAGAGCAACTAGATTGTCCTGAACAATACGTCTTAGCGGTGTCGCATGAGAGAGCTTGTAACCAGCATATTCGGGATAGAAATCGGCATGAGCATCAAGCCAGATGAGACCGTACTTCCCAGGTGTGCCGCGGTTCAGTCCTCGCATGATCGGATACGTGATGAAGTGATCACCCCCCAAGAAGAGCAGAAAGGTCCCTCTTTGAGAGACACGATACGTGGCATCGGATATATCGTAC
>JAGSHP010000092.1 GCA_029855925.1 Candidatus Thorarchaeota archaeon
CTGTGAGGACCCGATTTATTATGTTTTTAAATGCCTGTGACAGATACGAGTGTTCGGAATGTGCAACCATCTCGATGGCATCGAAGATTGTGCCCCCCGATTGAAACACGAGCAAGAATTGTTCAAAGACAACGTCAGCCTCCTCTGAGAGGCTGAGCTTGTACGAGTTCATGCGATTGACCGGATAAGTGACAAAGGCGTAGTAGATGAGCAGGGCATTGATCAGTGCCAGTGGTACCGTTGCAATCACAGGAAAGCTGAGCAGGAAACCAATGACCACTATGACGAGCAGAGTGAGAACCGAGTACAGATACGCTCCAGCCACAACTCCCTGGGGTGTGATTGTCATCATTGGGGAGAGGAAGCGAGTGGCACGATCAAGTTCCCAGTCCTCTCTATGCCGTGCAGCTCTTGAAAACAGGGGTGTCTTCTCTCCAATTAGACAGGCTCGTTCATAGAGTGTCATGTCTACCTCTCATACAGTTGTCATTTCTCGACCTCTTAAAGTGCCCGTTCAAAAGAAGTCTGTCAGTCGAGTCTGCGTTCTATACTGTTCGATGGTCTCACATGCCTCAAGATAGCGGTCCATAGTGTTGACAAGAGTCTGCCCCGCTCCTTCAAGTGCCTCTTCCAGATCCGTGAACTTCTTCGGCTCCATAGTGAGAGCCCGCTTCGCAATCTCTCTAAATCTCCAGACACCAAGAGGCACCCATTCCTTCGGATTCACCTCAAGAAACACCAGAGCCCCCGCCTGTCTTCGATTGTCATCCATGTACTTCAGGACTGGAAGACGAACTGCATAGTAGGCACCGACCACATTCTTGGCATACGTTGTTCGTCCCTTCGCATATTCGTGGTCAGAGATGACGCTTGGTCTTGGCCCACTCAGCCAGCACTCCAAGACCTCAAATTGCCATGACCCTGGCATCATGAGAATGGTCACGGTGTTTCCCAAGGCATGATATGAGAACACGAGAAAGTCGTTGATTGTTCTGTGGCGCAGGACCTTCTTATGTAATCGCTTTGATACGATGTCGTCAATGGCAGTGATGCTCCACTCCGTCGGAACCAGCCTTCTCCTCTTTCTGGTCCCAAGAAGACCTACTGAGAATAACCGGGTCAGATGCTCCTGTCGAACTCCTTCATCAAAGAGGGTCGTCACTGCCTCGACGGCTCGCAAGTCCGTGTCGGACGAGACCTTATCCACAGGTCTCGGGACCTTTGGATTGTCTTCGAGCTGGAATGATTTGAGAGGTGCTGAGGGACCAATAGGGAGTGTTCTCTCAGAGAAGACGCTCGTGAACTCGGGTCTCTTGAGAAGTAACGCCTCCGAATCAGTGGGTGCTTCTGATAGCGCCATCGTCTGGGTCTCCGCAAGCGTTCGAGGTGGATCAACCGCCGCATCAACTGGGAGCAACTGCTTGGTCCGCACAAGACTGAATCTCAGTGACAATATCTCATCCATTGAAAAGTCCAGCCAGAGGTCTGGCTGTTCCATGAGCGCTGCTCTCTCACCTCTGATTGGTGGGACCAGTGGTCCAGCCAGAACCTTAGGGTAACCGTAGCTTCCAACAAAGACCGATGGAGGTGAGGAGCCTTCGAGGCTCATCCCACGGAAGGCGCTGTCGATCTTGCTCAGCGAGACCGCACGCATGACCAACGGGCAAGGTCGAATGCCGCACAGTGCCCTATGTCCCATGCACTGACTGCATACCCTCTCATCAAAGGATGGACCGACCTTCGGTTGGTTTGTTAAGCGCATTTGGGGCATCAAGACACTTCCATACGTGCTTGCACTCTATTCCATGTTGTTCACCATCAGTATCCCCTTGAACGTATATAGGCATCATGGAGAGAGCGCCGAAAGACAACCACCCCCAGCGAAGACATGCTGGACTGACAGCAGGCATACACAGAACTATATCTGAAGGATTACTGTTGAAGCAGTGATGAAAACTCGCAGGGAACGAATAACACTCCTCTTAGAAGAGTCGGATCACCCTCTGACTGCTCAGGACATTGCTGAGGCTCTTGGTCTTGAGAATAGGAACGTCGTCTTCGAAGACATCGAGCACATCGCAAAGTCCCTGAAACGCGAGGGAAAGCAGATACTCATCCGCCCGGCCACCTGCGGAAAGTGTGGCTATATCTTCTCCCCCAAGTCAGCGAAACGACCATCTCGCTGCCCTAAGTGCAAGTCTGAATGGATACTCTTACCGGGCTATCTGATTCGTCGCAAGGGGAAAAAGTAGGTTTCAATCCTCGTCATCCAGACTTATGACCCTCTTGACTCCTTCACCAACGTGCTTCACATCAGTGACACGTGAGACCACAAAGTCCGACAGACCGTATTCTGCCTCCTCAACAAATCCATGAATGATTACCGGCATGCCTACCCTCGGAAGGAACCTGCATCTGTCCATGACCTTTGCAGAGAGCTTGATGCGGTACGTCTGCTTTGTCTCCTCATCCTGAACCACTATCGTTGTGGTCCCGTACCATCTATGAGTTCCGACTCGAGTCGTGGTGCTTCTGCCAACCTCTCGGATGATTCCTTTCACTACAGTCATGAGCCTATACTCCATGGAGCAATGACTTGGCCATACCGGCCTCCACCACCAGGAACGTATGCAACCTCCCCGGCACGGTAACTACTAATTATCTCACTTATCCGCTTGTTAAACTTTGCAATCGTGCTGGGACTCGCCTCTGTCAAGATGTGGGTCTCGGTACCGATCTGGTCGATCAGTTTGTCGTAGAGCCGCCTGACACGTACAGAGAGCGCGGACTTGACTCCGAGCGACACCCGAATCAGCTCGGTCAATGGTGGCATGTGAAGATAGGGTGGTCGATGTGATGGCGACCTGCTCTTGATCTCACCAATCATCATGGCCCTATCTCGTACGCCCAGACGTAGCCTCTTGCCGCATGCGGGACACTTGACTCTTCTCCGATGAACTTCTCTGAGTATCTGCGCCTTCTCCTTCAGACTGCTCACGTAGAGGTAGATGTTCCTGTCGTCAAACTCGGGCGGACTGTCCCCCTCTCTCATGATGAGCGTACGCCTGCAAGAACTGCAAAAGGAGAGATAGTATTTTCCTAGACGTGGGTCCAACCCGACGTTGAGGGTTGTTTCTCTTCCAGCGTCTCGCTTCAGTGCCATTGCCACCTCGTCGAAGGCTGGTTGCTCGATCCGGAATCTGACAAACTCGCGGCCCAGTTTGTTTGGCGTCGGTGAGTGCGCGTCACTGGCAGTTACAAAGGTCAGGTCTCTGAGCTCTGGAATGTGGTCCGCAATCTCAGTGTCTGCCGAGAGCCCCAGCTCAAGGAAGTGAACATGGCTGAACTCCTTCCCATAGCAGTCTGCGAGCGAGTCGTACTTGCCCTCTCTGAAGATCGACCGGTATGGCGTGAACGCATGTGCTGGACCGATGAGACCCCCACTATCCCTGACGAGGCCCGCAAGCATCTCGCCATCGACATTGGCTCGTGGTCTTCCACCCCACTCGTGATCAAGATTTGGAGAATGAGGTTTCAATAGGTTTCTCAAGTGGTCCACCGAGTCAAAGTCGGGCAGGAGCACCACGTGATGAATTGCCTCTTTGTCTTCAATCTCCGTGGTGACAATAAAGTACGTGCCGTCGTACTCCAAGATTCCGTCCTTGAGCGTGAGAGTCTTTCGAAGGTGGGCTAGCCAGTCGGGTTGAGTTGCGTCACCGGTTCCAACCAGCGAGACCCCTTTTCGTCTGGCACCAGCCGCTATGTTGGGGATTGTCATGTCCTTGCTCACGCCGATCGAATGTGGAGAGTGGATATGGAGATCCGCATCATACTCTTGCATGACCTACTCTCCACAGAGAGAGACTCTTGAGTCTTCCCGATGGCAAACTAGTGCGAGATTAGATATTAATAATCACTTTAGTCACGTCTGGACGTGTTGCATACTCAAAGGCGGCGGGTCCTTCATCAAGTGAAAACTGTCTTGAGACCAGTCGCTTCACTTCGATGCGTCCCTTTGCAAGCATGTCCAGCGCGTCTTCAAATGGTCCCCTGAGACTTCCGACGATCTGGAGTTCGCGTCTTACAATCTCGGAGGGAGAGATACCACCATCAGCACCAATGACACTCTTCAGCGCCAGTGTGCCGCCATTTCTAACAATGTCCAATGCTGTGTGCAGGCCCTCATGCGTTCCTGTCACATCAACGACCAGTCGGGGTCCAACACCATCTGTGGCGTCCAAGAGCTCCTTTTCCCAGCCATCCTGACTGTCATTCAGAACATGACTGAAGCCGAGCTGTCGAGCCAGTCCCAGCTTCCAGCGGTTCTTACCAATGAGATAGACCTCAGCCCCAAGAGCATCATAGACCTGTGCGGTAAGAATTCCCAAGCGACCAGAGCCTATTATGGCAACAATCTCGTCCTTTGCAGCAGGGGCTCTCTGTGCAGTCGCTATTGCAGAAGACAATGGTTCTGCAAAGGTTCCTGCGATGTGGTCAATGCCGTCTGGCAAGACATGTATCATCTCGGCAGGCAGACTGATGTACTCGGTGAGGGCTCCATCAGTTGTTATTCCCAGAGTCTTTCGATTGGTGCACTGTTGGTGCATTCCATTCTGGCAATAATAACAGCGTCCACAGAAGCGATCAATCTCAGCTGTCACGGGTGTTCCTGGCTCTAGTGAGGGAATCGTGCTCTCGTGGACAAAGCCTGAGAACTCGTGCCCAAGGATGATAGGAAGGTCAGTCTCCATTTCTCCTTTCCAAATTGACAGGTCTGACTTGCACAGCCCAACCGACCGTACCTCAACTCTTACCTCACCAGGCAACAGTGATGGCATGGGTGTGTCACCCAGCTGTAGTCCCGATTGTGTGAGGATTAATGATTTCATCGCGCTCCCTGAGTCCTTTTACTCTCCTGTGCTATAATCTCTTCGCTCTGTACCAACGAGCATACATGCTGATAGTAATCGCTTTCATATTTGCCAGTGCTACCATTCATTGAAGTCCGGTGAAGGCCGAAGACATGGACTTCATATCCGTGGTTC
>JAGSHP010000102.1 GCA_029855925.1 Candidatus Thorarchaeota archaeon
CTGTCCGCGCTCTTGGAACGACTGGACAGCAATGAATTGACCGACGAGGAGATCCAGACTGCAGTATTTGAAACTGCAAAGAGTGTTGGCTTGAAGGACAGGCGTGCCTTTGTTGTCCTGTACCGGATTCTGATCTCTCGAAAGTCTGGTCCTCGCTTGGGGCCGTTTCTCAACCTCTTGGGGCTGGACTGGGTCCGTGATCGCATTTCTAGTGTCCTGACACAGGTTTGAGGCTTTCAATAGCCTCTCACTACCTTTATTAGAGGCACAAAAACCGACGAGGGCGGCCCTTACTGATAGGACCTGTGATTAGAATGCTTGGTCGCTTACGAGAAAAATATCAACAGGCAATGATGCCTCTGGGGCGTGCTCTCGCACGAACCGGTATCACACCAAATGCAATCACTATACTCACACTTGTTGTCGCCATGATCAGTGCCTACTTCTTCTATCTTGGTGATCTTCTGCTCGGATTTGGAGTAATGGTCCTCACAGTGGTTCTGGACATGTTTGATGGGGCTGTGGCACGAGCTGCCAATCTTGGCTCGAGATTCGGAGCGACCCTTGATCACACTCTGGACAGATACGCAGAGTTCTTCTTCATGTTGGGTCTCATGGCGGGTCCTGTTGGTGCGGTGTCTATTCCCTGGTGGCCTGTTAGTCCCGGTGACACGTTCATTCCTTGGTTCTGGGGATTTGTGGCTCTCTTTGGCATGCTGATGGCGAGTTTCACACGCGCTAAGGCCGAGTCGGTTGGTGAGATGGAAAGCTGTACGGTTGGAATTGCAGAGCGTCAGGAGAAGCTCATCCTGCAATTTGTTGGAATTCTTCTTCTTGCACTTTGGCCCACGAATATCTGGTTAGATTTCCTGTCTCTCTTTCCGTCAGTCGTTCTCCAATTCTTTGTGAGCCTACAGATCACAAACATCCTCACCATCCTTGTCGTCATTGTTGCTATTCTCTCTCACATCACTGTCGCTCAGCGACTTGCTTACGCTCACAAGGTCATTCTTGGAACACAGCAACAGGAAGAAATGCAAGATGTATAATCTACTGGTCATAGGGAATCCGGTCTCCCTCATGCAAGATGGCGTCACACTTGGTGAAGTCGTCTTGGGACCCAGCGTAGTTGCCGCTTCTGTGGCTGCACGCTTGGGCATACATGAGATGATCCTCTTGGGTAACGTCCCTGTTGACTGGCGTGAAGGCTTGATCGCGGACTTCGAGAAGTATGCAATTCCAGAGCACTACTTAGTTGGGCATCAATCCCACTCTAAGGCAATCACGGTCCCTGATACCAAGGGACGTCCTGTTCGAGTGGCGGTCTCTGACGAGCGCATCTCAATGCGCGACTTTCCGGAGGAGTTTCTCTCATCGAAGGTCATTCTGATAGCCCCCTTTGGCGAAGAGGTGGACGCGGAACTCATAGAATGGCTGTCCTCATCAAGTTCTGGGAAACTCGTCTGGGACCCTGGGCTCTTTAGAATCCGGCAGGACGAGGCCATACCTCTCTCTCTCGAAAGACAAGAACTAGTACGCATTCTGAAGTCTGTTGACATAGTCTCGATAAATGTACGAGAGAGCCAACTTCTGGTTGACGAGTCCGACCCTGAGGTGGCTGCTGAGTTGCTGGTTGCATGGGGCGCTGATACCAGTATAGTCACTGACGGAAAGAATGGAAGTACTATCTACGACGGCAAGGACTTCATTCATGTCTCCGCATATCCTATTGACGATGGTTGGAAATGTTGGACCGGGGCAGCATTCATAGCAGGTCTGTCTTGCGGTCTGATTCGTGATGCCAACATCATCGAAAGTACAGCACTGGCCTCCAGTGCCGCCAGCGTCTTTGTGGAATCAAACGACCGATTTGCTCCTTTGTCCAAAGAGCTTGTTCGGGCAAGACAGGAGTCTATTCTTCAAAAGATAGTGTACAAGTGAGCGCCTCTCTATTCAGTCAGATCAAAGACTTTGTTGAGAGTTTCAGTGAGAAAACTCTTTGCCTCCCTCATGGCCTCTCGGCCGCGATTTGTGATTCCGTAGTACTTTCTTGGAGACCCATCCTCTCTCTGTTCCTCAATCAGACCATCCTTGATGAGCCGATAGATTATCGCATATCCGCTGACCGTGGCTGGGGCAAACCCAAACCTCTTACTGACAAGTTCTTTCAGTTCATACCCATAATGTGGTCGTTCTTGAAGGAGTCTCAGAATGTAGATCCATAGCATCTCTTTGGTTAGCTTGTCAACGAGTCTACCAATTGCCTTTGGTTTATCTCCCACATCTTCAAACGCCCGTTCCGGCATGAGTCATGACTCCTTTTCAAATGCTGAAATCACATTGGCAATACAGTGGCTGCTTAGATAACTCGTCGCTCCAAGTGATACTCGTGGCAGGTCGAATTCTCTAATGACCAACTGTGCGACTGAATCAAAGCCCAAATGGTCTCCAAGCATAAAACTGTTCTGAGTCGAACAACCTGCAATGTCCATCTCGGACAATGGCACTCCACCTTCGTCTAATATACAGAGTCTGTTCTCAGGCATGTCAATTAGACTGCCTGTTAGCTCGTCAAGTGTAGACTCCGTTCTTGTAACGAATGACGGTGCTTCTCCCTTTAGTGATTTGCGAATGGTTTCAGCCCATGCTCTCTCCCCGATTGGCATGTCTTGACCTGGATTATTGAATGTCAGAACAACCTCATTTGATATCATCGCAATGAGTTGTATATTGTTCCTTGGCCACTTCTCTGGTGCCCAGTCAAAACAGGCAGCAAGTTCTCTACACAGAATGTCCACCCTTCCCCCAGATCCTGGAAGGTCCTTGAGATGAAATTCGCCATCCGGTGGAACACGCGGCAGCAACTGAATGAATCTTAACAGTCTGGTGATTGCCATTTGGCATATCCTCTATCATGAGGGTCTGCTGAATCTTGGTGCCGTACCTTGCGTCGACATTGTGAAGATGTAGTACTACCGGCGGGGCTTTCTCTTTCGTTCGGAAGCGCTCCTAATCTGCACCTTGCCAGTATGAACTGCACAAGAGATGCAGTAGTACTCAGTGACTCTCCGAGTATGAATGTAGCTGCCCTGTGCTCGTAGTTCTCGCGCGAGCTGCGGATCAACCGTGGAAACCCGACGAGTATACTTCTTAGCCTTGTCCGCAGGTACCATTCTTCCACACTTGGAACACTGGACCATTCCGGACCGACCCGAGCCGCCCTTTGCGCGGCCGCCTGATTTTCGTTTCTTACCCAATTTTGTACACCAGAACTGTTTCTTATTGCCGGGCATCTCGTCTATCCTTAAAACCTTGTGGCTAGATGAGCTGCAGTTGTCATGACCAATATGGTCTCATGACCTTTACTACTTGCTCGATGACCTGGTCATTTGCATTTTCTAGCTCTGCTGGTGTCTCACGAGGTATCTGGTCTGTGAGATCGGGCATTCCTTCCCCTGCCAGTCCTCTCAGACTCGCCTCGATGGATAATCCGAGCATGAATGGATTATACCCCCCCTCCAGAACCCAGAATGACCCCTTCGCATCAACCTTATCGCTCAGCTCTCGAATACGTTCACCCAGTAGCCAGAATGTTGAGCTGTCTACATTCATATTGCCCACGGGGTCCGCGTAGTGTGCATCAAAACCCGCAGATACGGCAATGATCTCCGGGCCGAATGAAGTCACAGCAGGAACTATGACTTTCTCAATGGCCTTCTGGTAGGCGCTATCGGATGCACCGTCCACCAATGGGATATTTGTATTCGTGCCCACGCCCTTCATTGCCCCTGTTTCCGCATAGTGACCCATTCCATAGTTATCATAGTCGTATTCATGGATGGAGATATACTGCACCTCTGGATCCGCATAGAATATCTCCGCAGTTCCATTGCCAAAGTGATCATCAAAGTCTATGATTGACACCTTTCTAATATCGTGCTTCTTCTGCAGACGGCGAATGGCAATCGCGACGTTGTTGAAGTAGCAGAGGCCCATTGCAGAAGATGTGGAGGCATGATGTCCTGGCGGACGTATCAATGCAAACGAGTGTCTTGCCTCACCCCGTGCAACAATCTCGGCCGCTCTGATTGCACCACCTGCTGCAAGCAGTGCCGCCTGATACACTACTGGACTCGCATATGCTGACTCACCAATCTCTCCACTTCCTAACTCAGACATGATGCGTGTCATATGAATGAGGTATTCAGAATGAACTCTTCGCAAGTCATCAATTGTGGCAAGTCGAGATCTCTCCTCATGTACCGCCTTCAGCAGGCCGCACTCCTTCAGGTGGCGTCTTGCAAGTTGAACTCGTAGGGGATTCTCGAATGACTCCAGATGTGGTCTTGGGAATGGCATCGCATGTTCTGTCGACCGCGGATGAGATATCAGTACTATATCAGACCATGACACAGGGATCACCACTCCAATATCCGCAGGGCATCCTTATACTCTTGCCTCTTGCTCAGGGGAAAGTCCTCCTCAAGACGCATGACGTATCGGTAGAGCGTATTGAGAACCCTTGCAGGGACCTGCCCTGTGTCTGGGGTCAACTCAAACCCCTCAGTCGTGACCTTTTCTACAAGATGGTCTACTAATTCTCTTGCGCTTGTCCACTTTCGTTCAACAACTGCCCATAGGTATCCGTCTCGTTCTAACGCATCTGGATGTGCCTGTCTAAACTTCTTGGCAGCCTGAGTCATCTTGAGGGGCGGTCCCTTGCGCCTATATGTCCTCGGAATCTTGGGGTGTTCGACCATGAAACCCATTGCGAAGACATCTTCCTCGAAATAAATCTCCCACAAGACTTCCCCGAACTTGGACTCACCATCGATTTCACGCCGCAAGGATGATGCAATCTGTCTTGTCAGACGATACAACTTGTCCCTGTACAGCGTATAGTGCGCCTCTTTTCTTGTACGAAGTGTCTTACTGATCGAGTGCGGCACCAACCACTTAGGCAAGTGATCCGTTGGGATTGGTCTTTCAATCATCATATTGATGATACTGTCAGCATGGGTTCTGGCGTCCAGACTTAGCATATGTCGTAGCCGCTTGAAGACCCATTCGACCGACCGCTTTGAGAAGCTTGATGCGACATTTCTCTGAGTGTCCGTGGGATCTATGATTATGACAAAGTCATCCCTGAAGTTCGGAATCTTTCGAAGATCTGAAGCTGGGCGATTGAGTGGGTCCAACGGTTTCTCTTTGAGGCGCAGCAGCGTCTCAATGGCTCCCTCGAGTCCGTTACCAAAGATGACGAGGAGCTCGATGGCATAACCGGTGAATCCCATCTGCCCCACAGCGCAAGTATCCCCATACGCGTGACTTGCCCGGGCAAAGGACTTGAGTATGCGAATGTCATCTCTTAGTGTATCATCTACATGCCCGGTCACAAACCGAGTGTGATGAACGGTCCGGTCCACCGCGGTGATTGGTCCATATCGAGTGAGTTCCTCTTGAGTGAGATCGAAACAAGCGATTATATCCACATCGAGCCCATTCAACACGAGCGAGAGAAACGGGTGTTGGGAATACGCCTTCATGACGTTTCGTGCGTTCACTCTCTTAGCAGCAGGAATGAACCAATCTTCCACAAGGCCATCAAACAGTTTGGTCAGCGGCTCCTTCCGTTTGGCGCCCTTCTTCATACTAGTGACGTTGTAACGACTCGGGTCCAACCCCACGAAGAGATCAATATCCGCAGCCCCGTGCAATTGGGTCTGCTTCGGCCCTGTAGAACCCTGTGCCTCAATAAATGTGAACTCTTGCCCAATACTCTCCGCTCTCTCGACAAGTGCGTTTCGCAGAATCTCTATGCTTCTCTCTTGCTGTTGTATCTCTTCCTCTGTTGGTCGTATCTTCTCGAGAACTGCGGATCGAATGCGCTCGTCGATTGTTCTCACCATTTCTACTTCTCCGTTTCCCATTCGCTCCAAGAATACAGAACCGGCAGATGATTTAAGTCACATACATCAACCATTGTAGCACCAGAAGGCATCTGTGAGGCCGAAATACTTGTCTGACATATTGCCCATTGCAATCACAATACTTGAGTGTGAGGGGAAGTATCTCTTTCTGAAACGAAGACAGCCCCCTTATGAGAATCTATGGGGTCTGGTTGGCGGAAAGATCGACTTTGGCGAACATGTCACTAGAGCGGCAATACGTGAGATACTTGAAGAGACTGGAGCTCGCGAGGTTCACAACTACTCCTTGAGAGGCTTTGTTTCGGAGCGCCTCATCGATCAGGACGGGACTCTAAAACGACATTTCCTGATATTCGTTGGTCACGGTCAGATCGATAGTTTCAGCCCAAATCATAGAGAAGGCATTCTCTCCCTCTTTGATATTGACGAGATACATCAACAGCAGGAACAGTTTCTCCCATCCGATTGGTACATGTTTGATGCCTTTCGCGAGCCGAAGAACTGTGGTCTTTATGAGGCTGAGCTTGTACACAAAGATGGTTGCTACACCCTCAGCTATTTTCAGGTGGCCAAGTGTTGAAGATTGATGACATCGATATCACGCCAATCGGCGCAGAGAGTATGGGCGTTAGATCGCTATGCGTACGAGTGACCACTCCTAACGTCACTATACTCTTTGACCCGTCAGCGGCACTAGCAAGACGATATCGTCTAGAACCACATCCCCTCGAGTATCGGCGTCTGCGAGAATCACTGGACCGTATTCAGCGTGAGGCTCAGGCAAGCGATATCCTATCGATCTCACATTATCATTATGATCATGTTCGTCCTGGGTTCACGGACTTCCGCTACACCTTCGGTTCTCCACAGAATCTCCATGCCATCTTTGCTGGAAAACGAATCCTTGCGAAGGATTATCGCGACCACATAAACCCGTCCCAACGACGTAGAGGGTTCTACTTTCAGAAGGATCTCCGTGGAGTGGCTGACACGATAACGTATGCTGACAATCAGTCCTTTGATTTTGGAGATACTCGCATAACCTATTCCGCCCCCGTTCCACATGGACCCGAGGGCACTCGACTAGGATTTGTACTCATGACAACGATCATCCATGGTAGGACTCGTATTGTATTTGCTCCTGATGTACAGGGGCCGATTTGTTACACAACTGCTGACTACATCCTCTCTGCAAAGCCTGACATGGTCATTGTTGGCGGTCCTCCAACATACCTCTACAGAATGAAGAATCACATGGAATATGCCGCTCAAAATCTCTACCGGCTCGTTCAGGCC